>DMZZ01000331.1:0-1381 GCA_003484805.1 Comamonadaceae bacterium
GTGAGGCGCTGGACCTGCTGGCGCACGATGCGTGCTTTGACTGCGTGCTGATGGATTGCCAGATGCCCGTGATGGACGGCTACGACGCCACGCAGCTCATCCGCGCCCCTCCTTCGTTGCAGACGCTGCCCATCATTGCCATGACCGCCAACGCCATGGCGGGCGACCGGGAGCGGGCGCTCGCCATCGGCATGAACGACTACATCGCCAAGCCGCTGGATGTGGGCAGCATGTTCAGCACCATCGCGCGCTGGGTGGGGCAGGGCACACCCACGCGCAGTGGCACAGCGCCGAAGGCTGCGGCCGTGGCGCCCCCCGTGCAGGCGCCAGCGCCTGCCGCACCCGCCCTGCCACCGCTGCCCGGCATCGATACCCGCGCCGGGCTGACCACCACCATGCACAACGAGAAGCTCTACCGCTCGCTCTTGACCAAGTTCCATGCCGGGCAGGTGCGGTTCGTGGAGACCTTCCGCGCTGCCCAGGCTCAGGGTGAGGCTTCGGCGCCCGAACGGGTGGCGCACACGCTCAAGTCGGTGGCGGGCAGCGTGGGTGCGCGGGGCGTGCAGGCAGCCGCAGCCGAGCTGGAGCGTGCCTGCCGGGCCGGAGAACCCGCGCCGCGCATTGATGCCCTGGTGGATCGGGTGGTTGCCGAACTGGCCCCGGTGCTCGCCGGACTGGAACCCCTGGTGGTGCCCGCCGATGAATCCCGGGAGGCGGAGCTAGTGCTGGACCCTGTGCGGGTGGCTGCATTCAGGCAGCAGTTGCTCGATCTGTTGGCTGCGGGCGATTCGGGCTCACTCGACCTGATCGGTGGCGACAGGGGTCTGCTGGCCGCCGCTTACCCCGAGCAGCACCAGGCGATTGAATCGGCGATGCAGGGCTTTGATTTTGAAGCCGCGCTCGACCTGATCCGTGCCGAACCAGCGTAGGGCCTAGCGCTGCCGGGCCACAAAGCGGTTGCGCCCGGCGCTCTTGGCCTCGTACAGCGCGGCATCGGCCAGGTCCACCAGTGCTTGCGGGCTCTCGTCGGCCTGCGGCACCAGGGTGGCCACGCCCAGGCTGATGGTGACGTGGCTGTGTGTGGCCGAGTGCGCGTGCGCCAACCCATGCGCCAGTACGCCCGTGCGCATCTGCTCGGCCAGAAGGGAGGCACCCGCGCTGTCGGTGCCGGGCAGCACACCGGCAAACTCCTCGCCGCCGCAACGCGCCACCAGGTCGGTGGGTCGCGTCACGCTGGAGGCCAGGGCCCGGGCCACCTGGATCAGGCATTGGTCGCCCTGGGGGTGGCCGTAGTGGTCGTTGTAGGCCTTGAAGTGGTCGATATCGATCGAGACGAGGGAGATGGGCGCCTGCTCGCGCGCTGCCCGGCGCCATTCCAGCG
>DMZZ01000331.1:1395-12720 GCA_003484805.1 Comamonadaceae bacterium
CGGCGCCGGTTGCTGATGCCGGTCAGGTGGTCCTGCGTGGTCAGGCGTTCCAGCAGGTCGCGGCTGCGCTTGAGCTCGATGTGGTTGCGCACCCGGGCCTGCACGATGGACGGGCGAATGGGTTTGACGATGTAGTCGATAGCGCCCATGGACAGGCCCCGTGCCTCGTCTTCCTCCTCNNTCCTCGTCGCGCGAGGACACGAACAGCACCGGAATGCGCGCCGTGGCCGGATGGGCCTTGAGCCGCGAGCACACCTCGTAGCCATCCATGCCGGGCATCATTACATCAAGCAATATCAGGTCAGGCGGCTCGGCCGCCGTCGCCAGCGCCAAGGCCCGTTCACCATTGATGGCGACCTTGACCTTGTAGTGCTCTTTCAGCACGGCCGAGATCACCTGCAGGTTCTCGGGGGAGTCGTCCACCACCAAAATGGTTGCCTGTGATTCCATCGCCAGTCTCCGCAGCGCATTCGGCTGGGCAAAAGTGTTGCCGAATGTTCTTGTTTGCGAAAAGCATACGCGGCTTGGCCGCGCGGCGTGCCACAAAACGCCTGCGATCTGCGCTGGATCAATGCGCCGTACGGCCTGTTCCGCTTCTATGGGAAGCAGGGTTACGCGAATTCGAATCTAGGAATGCTGTGCATAGCGCTCTCACCCAAAGGGTAAACACCATCGGAGCCATCAAACCTTGATTTCATGCGGCGTGGCAAGGGATACAAAGCGGTCAACTGCCGTTTTTAGGTTCAAACCCAGCCCAGCACGCCCAGCAGGGCGCCCGCGCCCAGCATCCACAGCAAATGCAGCCGGGTGCGCCACACCAGCAGCGCGGTAGCGGCCGTCAGCAGCCACAGCGGCCCGTCGGTGGTGGGCTGGCCCTGGGCACGGCCCAGCACCCACGTGGCCGCCATGAGCAGGCCGATGACCAGCGGTGCCATGCCCTGCTTGAAGGCGCGCACCGCACGCCGCTCGCGGTTGCGGTGCGCCCAGCGTGTGGCCAGCCAGGTCAGCGTGGCGCTGGGCAGCATGATGCCCAGCATGCACAGCGCCGCGCCCAGCAGCCCATAGGCCCAGCCGATGGCGCCCGGGCCGCCCGCGTTCAACCCCACATGCCAGCCCAACAGGGCGATGAACAGCACGTTGGGCCCCGGCGCAGCCTGGGCGATGGCGATGCTGGCGTTGAACTGCATGTCGGTCAGCCAGGCGTTGCGGTCCACCAGAAAGCGGTGCATGTCGGGCGCCGTGGCGATGGCGCCGCCCACGGCCAGCAGCGAGATCGAAAGATAGTAGAGAAACAGGTGCAGCCAGTCCAGCGGCTGCAGGGTGATGGCGTGCGTCATGGCGCCAGCTTTCGCCAGGTCAGCACACAGGCCGCGCCGCCCACCACCAGCAGCAGGCCGTACAGCGGCACGCGCAGCCACACCATGCCGACAAACGTGAGCCCTGCAATCACGGTGCACAGCCAGGGCCCCAGCGGGTGTGTGCGCAGCGCGGCCGCGAGCTTCAGGCCCATGCCGCCGATGAGCCCGGCCGCCACGGCGCCCATGCCGCGCAGCGCGCCCGCCATGGCCGGGTGGCTGGCCCACTGTGCATAGACCAGCGCCACCGCCAGTGCAATGGCCAGCGGAAACGACAGCATGCCCGCCAGTGCCGCCAACGCGCCGCGCAGGCCGAAATGCCGGTCGCCGATCATGATGGAGAGGTTGACCACGTTGGGCCCCGGCATCACCTGGGCCACTGCCCAGTCTTCCAGGAACTCCTCGTTGGTCATCCAGCGCTTTTTCTCCACCAGTTCGCGCTGCACCACGGCGACCACGCCGCCAAAGCCCTGCAGGGCCAGCCAGGTGAAGGACCAGAACAGGTCCGTCGGGTTGCGGGGGCGGGCGGCGGTTTGAGGGCTGTCGGAAAGCGGGTGGTCGGGTGCCATGAGCTTGAATGAAAAACGGCTTTAGTGCTTATGGATAAAGCGCTAATAGCTATATAAATAATAGCATTCTGGTTGAATGCTACGTACCCCAATGGTACGCTTGCGCGCCCCAGCCGCCTGGCTGGAGTGCACTCGCACCATCTCCTTGTTTCCAGGATTTCCAGACATGAAACTCATCCGTTACGGTCAGCCCGGCGCAGAGCGCCCCGGTCTTGTCGATGCCCAGGGCGTGCTGCGCGACCTCTCCATGCTGCTGGCCGACATCGGCCCCGCGCAACTCGGTCCCCGCACATTGGCGGCACTGGCCGCGATCGATGCGGCACGCCTGCCCGCTGTCGAAGGCCAGCCGCGCCTGGGGTGCCCCGTGGGCGGCGTGGGCAAGATCGTCTGCGTGGGCCTGAACTACCGCGACCACGCGCTCGAAGCGGGCATGCAGCCGCCCGCCGAGCCGGTGCTGTTCATGAAGGCCGTCACCGCGCTGAGCGGCCCGAATGACCCGTTGCACATCCCGCCCGGCTCGCTCAAGACGGACTGGGAGGTCGAGTTGGGCATCGTCATTGGCACACGCGCCCGCCATGTGGTCGAGGTCGATGCGCTGCGCCATGTGGCGGGCTACGTGCTGGCCAACGATGTGTCCGAGCGCTCGTATCAGATCGAGCGTGGCGGCCAATGGGACAAGGGCAAGAGCTACGACAGCTTCGCGCCCATCGGCCCGTGGCTGGTGACGACCGACGAGGTGCCTGACCTGCACGCCATCGACCTGTGGCTGGAGGTGAACGGCCGGCGCGTGCAGAACGGCAGCACTCGCAACTTCATCTTCGGCGTGCCCACGGTGGTGGCCTACATCAGCCAGTTCATGACGCTTGAACCCGGCGACATCGTGCTCACCGGAACGCCTGCGGGCGTGGGCCTGGGGCAAAAGCCCACGCCCTGGTTTCTGAAGCCCGGCGACGTGGTGCGCCTGGGCGGTACGGGCCTGGGCGAGCAGGTGCAGACCTGTGCTGGCGGGTGAACCGCCTTATTTGTCCAGCGCCCCGCGCAGTGCGTGGCCCGTATTGCGCCAGCCCGCCTTGTTGGCCAAAGGCACCTTGAAGATCTTGAGTGCTGCCTGCTTCTCGTGCTTCACCCGGAAGACCCTGAAACTGGCCTGCTCGTCGTAGTGCACGAAGCACCACAGCGCGTCGCCCTCGGCCTGCTGGGGGTAGTGGACCTCGTGCCAGCACAGGTCGGCCTGGCTCTCGTAGGGCACCTCGAACACCGTCGCGTCGGCCTTGTTTTCGTACTTCACTTCCAGGATTTTTGCCATGGGTGTGTCTCTTTCCGGGGGGCTGAAAGGGCGCCGCCTGCCGAGGGTGCGGTGGCTACCTTGGGCGCAGGGTAGCCAAAAAAACGCCCGCCGGGCGGCTGGCGCGGGCTGGCGAAACAACTCGATACCTTGAAGTGACCCACGGTGCAGTCGCTTCACTCCACCTGCACCGCCTCCACAAATACCAACTCGCACGAATCGGCCCCAGAATCGGTGCGCGACAGCGAACTCGTCCAGCGCCAGCCGCTGGGGTGCGTGGCCTCCACCAGCAGGCCGCGCAGGCGGATGAACTCGCCCCCGCGCACCTTGCGCAGCGCGCGCTCCACCGTTGCGTTGGCAGGAATCAGGTGCATGTTGGCTGACGATTGCACGATCTCCGGCACCGGAATAGGCGGCTGGTCGCGCCATGAATAGAAGTACCAGCGCCGCCCCTGCGAGATGTTCAGGCGCTCGAAGACCGCCGGGTCGGCCATGCGCTGCCAACCCAGGGCCAGGTCGAGCGGCGACAGATCTGATGCCATGCCCAGGTAGTAGTCTTCGCGTCGCAGCACCCGCGCCTGCAGGCTCAGCCGGGCCAGCGGCCGCAGCGTGAAGCCCTTGAAGGCAAACGCAGGTTCGGTGGCGGGCGTCTGCTCCGGGCTCTGGCTTTGCACCAGCTGCGCCAGGTTGGGGCCCTGCACTGCGGGTGTGCCCACGCGGGTGCGCACCGCCTCCACGGCAAAAAACGCCGCGATCAGTACGGCGCTGAATTTGAGGGCGGTCAGGGGCGACATGGGGCGGTGAGCGCAGGGGCTGGCCGGGCATTGTGCCCGCACGGCGGGCGCCGGGGTTCATACTCTGCGCATTGCTCACCCCACCGGGATCGCCATGTCATACGCCACACGCCGCCTGCACCTTGAACGCCACCGCACGGATCGCATTGGCTGGCTGCGCGCTGCCGTGCTGGGGGCCAACGACGGCATCGTCTCCACCGCCAGCCTGGTGGTGGGTGTGGCGGCGGCGCAGGCCAGCCCCTCCACCATCGTGATGACGGCCGTGGCCGGGCTGGTGGCTGGTGCCATGTCGATGGCGGCGGGGGAATACGTGTCGGTGCACTCGCAGGCCGATACCGAAAAAGCCGACCTGGAGCGCGAGCGCCACGAACTGGCCACCGACCCCCTGGCTGAAGAACACGAACTGGCCGGCATCTACGTGGGCCGGGGCCTGGCCCCTGACCTGGCACAACAGGTGGCCCAGCAACTCATGGCGCACGACGCTCTGGGCGCCCATGCGCGCGACGAGCTTGAAATCTCCGGCACCATGACCGCCCGCCCGGTGCAGGCCGCATTGACGTCGGCCGCCGCCTTTGCTGGTGGTGCCGCCTTGCCCCTGCTGGTGGCCGCCGTAGCGCCCGCCAGCAGTCTGCTTTATTGGGTGGCCGGCACGGCGCTGGTGTTTCTGGCCTTGCTGGGCGGCGTGGCCGCGCGCACCGGCGGGGCGGGCGTGCTGGTGGGCGCCTGGCGCGTCACCTTCTGGGGCGCGTTGGCCATGGCCATCACGGCGGGCGTGGGGGCGCTGTTCGGGGCGCCGGTGTGAGGGATGTGTGGGGCCGCACTGCACGGCCCCTGGTTGATGTGATGTCTGGCTTGGTGTCGCATACCTTGCATGGCGATTCCCAGAGGCTCATCCGTGTCGCAACCAAGCGTGTTGCGACACGATGAACCTGTCGGCCCCTTGCCACCGCGTACCCCAGAGCCTTATCCGCGCCTCACCCGCGCCACGCTACTTCGCCACCGGTGGCCACCGCCTGCGCGCGGCCCAGGGCTTCGAGGGTTTGTAGCAGCGTGGGCAGACCCTTCTTCCAGGGGCCGCGGCTCTTGAAGCGCGCTTCGAGGGCGCTCAAGCTGAGCGGCACCGGGCTGGCGGCCAGCACGGCGGCCACGGCGCGCACCTGTTCGGGCAAGGTGGCGGGCCAGGGGAGCTGCTGGGGTTTGGCTTGCTCTGGTTTTGATAGCGATTTTTCACCATTAAAATCAGCCTCTGGCGCTTGCTCTTCTTGCGATAGCAGCTCCTGTTTTTGCAGTAAATTTTGTGGGTTTTGAAATTCGGGCCGCAGCCAGCGCACGCGGCCCTGGGCTTCCTCCTGCGCGCGCTGGGTGTTGAGCTGCGCCAGGTGGGCCAGGATGTCGTCGGTGGTGGCGTTGGCGCTCAAACCGTACGCCGCCAGCACGGCCGCGTCCAGCTCGTCGTGCAGCTCGCGCAGCACGCCCACCAGGCCCTGGGTGTGCTGGGTTTTCTCTTTGGCGGTGAGCGTGCGGCCTTCGCGCAGGGCTGTCAGCACGTTGTAGAGGCCGGTGAGGGTGAGGCCGGGGGGCTTGGCGGGGGCCCCCTCTCCCCGGCCCTCTCCCGCAAGGGGAGAGGGAGTGGTGCTGCTGATAAAGGGGCTGTTACTCCCCTCTCCCCTCCCGCAAGGGGAGAGGGAGTGGCGCCGCTGTTAAAGGCCGAGGGGGTGGCTGCTACTCCCCTCTCCCCTTGTGGGAGAGGGGTGGGGGGAGAGGGGTCAGCGGGGTTGGCAGGCGCCAGCCCCAGCACACGCTTTCGGTGCTGGTCGATCTGCTCGGCGAGCTGGGCGATGCGCTCGCGCAGCTGCGGGGTCAGGCCGGTGTCTTCGTCGGGGAAGGGGAAGGTTTCGAAGCAGCGGGATTTGTTGTAGCGCGGGCGATCTTCCAGCGTGCCGCCCGTTGCCAGCGCCCATTCGATGTGCAACTGGCTGGAGAGCACGCCCAGTGCCAACGCATCGTCCACCGCGATGGCGATCAGCATGTTGTCCGGCAGGATGCTGGCGTCGAGGAACTGGAATGTGCGGTGCTTGGCGGTTTCGACGGTGGCGATATAGCGGGGCAGTCCAGCGAGTTGCTTGCGCATTTCCTGCCGTGGTTTGCCGTGCAACCACCACAGCTTCGCGTATCCGACGCCGTCCTTGGAGCTTCCTTTGGCGTCGCGCTCGGGTTTGACCTTTTCTTGGAGCCATTGGTAAACGGCGGGGTGTTGCGCGCGCAGTTCCTCGGCGGTCAAGCCAAAGGCGTCGATCACCATCGCGCCACGCGACTTGTCCGTCAGGTCGCGGCCATTGCGGTAGTGGCGCACGAGTGCCGGATGGCTCCATTCGGCAGCTTGCTCGGGTGTGACGATGAACCCCGCGCCATGCAGCTTGACGCCGGGTGACGAAATACCCGCCATCGCTTGCAAGGGCATTGCCGCTGCCACATTGGCGCCCACGCTCAAATCAGCGTGAATCAAGCCGTGCCGTTCCTGCAGTGCCACGGCCACTTTGCCGTGCTCACCGGGCTGCTCGTCCGTCACGGTCAACAATTGCCCTTCGCCCGCACCGGGCGCGGCCACCGTCATGGCAATCCGCACTGCAGCGCCGTTGGCGCCGTCCACCCACGGATGGTCGGGAATCGCCATGTGCAGGTGGCAGCCCTTGTCCAGTGCCACCTGCACCACGCGCCGGTTGAAGGTCTGGCGCAGGCTGTTGGTGGTGATCAACCCCATGCGGCGCGTGCGGCCCGCCGCCACTTCGCCCGCTGCGTGGTGCCACCAGAACATCACAAAGTCTGCACTCTCGGGCACCTCGGGCCAGGCGCCGCGCAGGGCTTGAACGTAGCCGTCGCCCAGGGCGGCGCGCATGCTGGCGGCGCCAATAAACGGCGGGTTCCCCACAATGAAATCCGCTTGCGGCCACTGCGCCTGCCTTGCGCCCACGTAGCGCCATTGGGGCACCTGGGCGGCTTCGTCGGGCACCTGTTCGCCGGTGACAGGGTGGGTTTTGAAGGTGCGGCCGTCCCAGCGGCTGAGCAACTGGCCGTTGGCGTCGTAAGCCACTTCTTGCGCGTCCCAGGCCAGCACGGCGTCGCGGCATTCGATGTTGCCGTAGTTGTGCACCACGGGCTCGGCCACGGCGGCGTTGCCCCGGGTGCGGATGTGCCACTGCAGGTAGCCAATCCACAGCACCAGCTCGGCGAGAGCCGCAGCGCGTTCGTTCAGCTCGATGCCGCGCAGTTGCTGCAGGGTGACGGTTTCGCCTTCAAAGCCGAGCTGGTCTTGCGTGTGGCCAAGCGCTTCGAGCTGGTTGACGACTTCGCCCTCCAGGCGCTTGAGGTGCTCCAGCGTCACATACAAAAAGTTGGCGCTGCCACAGGCCGGATCGAGCACGCGGGTGGTGCACAGCTGGTGGTGGAATTTTTTGACCTCGGCGCGCGCCTCGGCCAGTTTGGCTTCCATGGCCTTGCCTTGCAGCGTGGCGGCCTCGTGCGCCAACACCAGGGCGGCGGCCTGGGCGTTGGCCCAGTCTGCGCGCAGGGGCTCGATCACCGTGGGCAGCACCAGGCGCTCGACATAAGCGCGGGGCGTGTAGTGCGCGCCCAGGGCGTGGCGCTCGGTGGGGTCAAGGGCGCGCTCCAGCAGGGTGCCGAAGATGGCGGGTTCGACCTCGCGCCAGTTGCACTTGGCGGCGGCAATGAGCAAGTCAACCTGCTCGGGCGTGAGCAGCAGGCTGTAGCCGTCCTCGCCCGCACCTTTGAACAGCTTGCCGTTGAAGTGCAGCACGGGCTTGGCCAGCGCGGCAGAAAAGCCGCCGCGGTCCATATCGGCCCACAAAATGCGCAGCATGTGCTGCAGTGTGGCGGGGTCGTCGCGGTGGGTTTGCAGTAGGCCCAGAAACGCGCCTTTGGGCAGCAGCTCGACGTCTTCGGCAAACATTGAAAACAGACAGCGGGTGAGGTAAGCTGCTACTGTTTCAGGAGCTACTGGCGCTTTTCCAGTAAGCGCTAGAGCCTGATTTTGCTTGATATTTGCACCGCCCCCGCCCTCCAGCGATTGGGACAGCCGCGCCAGCAGCGCGGCCACGTCGCGCGTCACCTGGGCGCTGATGCGTGCGGGGTTGAGGCTTTCGGGGTCTTGCCAGATGCGGCGCAGGCGCTCTTGCACCTCGGGCCGGGCCAGGTCGGCCAGCTGCAGGCGGTGGCTGCGCGGGTCGGGGTAGGGGGTGTAGGTGCCGCCGCTGCGGCTGAATTCGGCATACACCTCAATGACAGTGCCCACATCCACTACCAGCACAAAGGGCGGGCGGCCCTCGTGCGCGGGCAGGGCGCGGGCGTAGGCCTCGCCCTGGCTGCGGGCGCGCAGCAGGCCGTCGTCAAAACCCTTGGTGTGGCTGCCGGCCTTGAGTTTTTTGGCCTCCAACACAAAGTGGCCGCGCCGGTAGCAGTCAATGCGCCCGGCGCTGGCGCTGCCGTCGCCATGCGTGAAGGTGACGGGGCGCTCGAACATGTAGTTTTGCTCGGGTGTGGGGTGCGGGCGCTCCACGCCCAGCAGCTGGCACAGGTCCATCACAAAGCTTTGCGCGGTGGCCAGCTCGCTGGCGGTGGTGCCGCTCCAGCGCTGGATGAAGGCGAGGGCGGCGGTGGTGGCCTCGGGGTTGGCCGGGTGGGGTGGGGCCGCGTTGTGGTGCATGGGGTGGCGGGTCAGGGGGTGGTCAAAAACTGTTGTCCGAAGTCGGCCAACGCAAGCACTGGAATGGCGCGAAACGGGTGCATTTCGAGCAAGTGAATGTCGCTGGAAACCAGCACATCGGCTTTTGCGGCAAGGGCCAGCTCAAGAAATTTGTTGTCTTTGGGGTCGCGGCAATCGGTGACGGGGGTGGTGGGCTCCACCCAAACGACCGATTCGTGCAAGAGGTGCACCCACATCAAACGGCGGTCCAAGGGCTGCCAGGCGTTGAATTTGTCCCGCGCAAGCACTGCGGCCAGTTCGTTGAAAGTGGCTGTGCTGGCAAAAACGTCATGCGCCAGCAGTGCCCGGCGAAAGATGTGTGCGGGTTCTCGGTCGGGGTACAGGCAGGCGGGCACCAGCGAGCTGGTGTCAAAAACGACGCGCTTACGGGCGGAGTTCATGCACCAGGCTGTTGATTTGTTCGAGCGTCAGGCCTGGGGCGTCGGCGTGGGCTGTGGGCATGGCGTCCATGTATTGCGCCAGCTTGCGTGCGCTGTATTCGCGCAGGGCGTCGGTGGCCAGTGCGTAGGGAAGAATCATCATGGTGGGCGTGCCATATTGGGTGACGGCAACCGGCTCACCGCTTTTGACGATGTTGGCAATCGATCCGAAGCGGTTTTGCACTTCGGCAGAGGAGAGCGTTTTCATGGAGATTTTTCGACAAGTTAGCTAACTTGGCTATGTTAGGCGTGTTGGCTGCAAAGTCAACCGCCACGGTGGGGTGGGGGCGTTGGCGCTGCGCCTCGCAATGCTGGGCGCAGCCAGGCGGCGAAGGCGTCTTCGGTCAGGTCGCTTGCGGCGCGCAGTGGCGGCACCGAGTGCCAACCCAACGTATCAGGGAATCGGGGTGCTGGCTGCAAGCTTGCGTTGTCTTCACGCATCTACTCACGGGCTGCCGTGATTTCTTCTTTCAAAGCCGGGTTGAAGGGCGAGAGGAACAAGCCTTCGGCGGTTTCGGTCACAAACACCGTGTCACCCGCTTGCAACTTCAGGCTCGCCAATAGCTCCTCGGGCAGAGGGATGCCCACGGAGTCGCCGATGGGGATGGGTGTGACTTTGAACGTGGTCATGGCAAACCTTGTGCGTGGTACCGCGTTTGTAATACCAAAGGGCACTCTTGCCAATGAAAAGTGCGCTCCACGCGCTGCGCCCGCAGCGGCAGGGTTTGTCAGGCGTAGGTATTGACCTGCGTGCCCAGCGTGCCCGAGGTGGCCAATGGGGGCTGGGGCATGGCTTGCACCATGGCGTCGATCAGGGTGGTGGCGCTGGTTTGCTGCAGGTCCAGGGCCTTTTTCAGCACGGCGATGTTGACGGCGTCCGATGTCTGGGCGCTGGCCATTCGGGTGGCGGTGTTGACGATGGTGTTGGAGAGGGCGACGTCCATACGGAAGCTCCAGACAGGCAAACCTGTTTTATCGGTTCGCCGGAAGATTTCTGAAGTGCCGGGGGTTCAGCCGGGCGCGTCTTCCCAGCCCACTCGGCCCTGGCCGATGTCGTTGATGCGCTGCACGAAAGCGGCGGCTTGCGCTTCGGGCAGGCGCAATTGCAGGGTAACAAGCTGGCCGTGCTGCACCTGAACCAGTTCGGCACCGGCGGCGTCGATCTCGCGGCGCAGCAGGCCTTCTTGCGCGTAGGGCACCAGGCATTGCAGGGTTTTCATGCGCTGCAGTGGCACCTTCGGCGCTGTCAGCAGGGCCTGGGCCACGGTGTCGGTGTAGGCGCGCACCAGTCCACCCGCGCCGAGCTTGACGCCACCGAAGTAGCGCACCACGGTGGCCAGCACGCCTTCGAGGTCCTGGTGGCGCAGCACGTCGAGCATGGGGCGTCCGGCGGTGCCGCCGGGTTCGCCGTCGTCCACCGCGGCCGACTGGCCGCCCGCCAGCAGCGCCCAGCAAATGTGGGCGGCGCCGGGGTGTTCCTTCCAGAGTGCATCGACATGGGCCTGGGCGCTGGCCCGGTCGGGCATGGGCTGCACGCAGCCGATGAAGCGGCTTTTCTTGATGATGAGTTCGCTGTGCGCGGGTGCGGCGAGGGTCTGGGGCATGGAACCGCCAAGCTTACCCGGGCGGGCGCCGGGTCAGCGCGGGGTGGCTTCGCCCAGAATGCCGCGCACCATGTTGCGGCTGTGCGCGCCAAAGTTCCGCATCAGCGTGGCGATGGTGGATTCGAGCGCGGCCCGGGGCGCGTCGCCCTGGCGTGCGACTTCGGCCACGAGGTCGATGGCCTTGGCGTGCACGCCGAAGTCAAAGGCGGGGTCGTTCACGTAGCCGGTGGGCACGGTGGCGAGCATCTGGTCGGTGACCGTGGTGCCCAGCGCGTGCGCCTGCCGGGCCACGGTGTCGCGTGCGTAGTCGTCGCTCCAGGGGCCATAGCTGGTGTCGCTGGCGGTGTCGCGCAGGGCCTGGTCCACGCTGCCGGGCTGGCGCGCCTGGGCAGCGGCCTGGATCATCTGGCTTTCATAGCGCTCCAGCACGAAGTGGCGGTTGGACAGCAGGATGATCATGTCGTTCTTGGCGCCTGGCATGCCCGGCATGGCGAGCAGATTGATGCCGATGAGCCGCGC
>DMZZ01000334.1:0-970 GCA_003484805.1 Comamonadaceae bacterium
CCGCTGAGATGGCGGCGCACCATGGCGTAGAGGCGGTTGACATACTCGGGGCCGTATTTCGTGCCCCATTTCATGCAGATCACATGGCGCTGGCGCGCCGTGCTGGCGGCTGTCATCGCTTCAATCGGCCTGGCGCTTTTTCACCGAGGTCGGCTTGCGCTTCTTGGCACGCTTGATCTGGCCGCCAGGCGTCAGGCGCTGGTTGCCCAGCACGCGCAAGGTCTTGATTTCGGGGCGCTGGCCGCCGCGCTTGCTGTACTTGAGCACCTTCACGTCCTTGGGTCCGGGCATGCGGTTCTCGTCGACAGTGCGTTCTTTTTCGGGTTGCGGGCGCCACAGCACCAGCAGCTTGCCGATGTGCTGGACGGGCGCTGCGTTCAGTTCGGCGGCCAGTTCCTGGTACATCAGCTCGCGTGCAGCACGGTCGTCGCCGAACACGCGAATCTTGATGAGGCCATGGGCGTTCAGGGCAGCGTCGATTTCCTTGCGCACACCGGCGGTCAGGCCATCGCCACCGACGAGCACGACGGGATCGAGATGGTGGGCGGCGGCGCGGTATTCGCGGCGCTCGGCGGGGGTGAGTTCAATTTGGGGCATGGGCCGTATTATCGAGGCAGGATGAAAGAAGCATGAAAGTCAAAACGCAAAGCAAGAAGGTCAACAAGGCATGGTTGAACGACCATGTGAACGACACCTACGTCAAACTGGCCCAGAAAGAGGGCTTTCGGGCTCGGGCGGCCTACAAGCTCAAGGAGATCGATGAGCAGTTCGGCCTGATCCGTCCGGGATCCACGGTGGTGGATCTGGGCAGCGCCCCGGGCGCCTGGAGCCAGTATGTGCGCCGCCGCCTCTCGCCCACCGGAGCCGCCGCAGGCGCGCTCAACGGCACCATCATCGGGCTTGATTTGCTGCCCATGGAGCCGATCGAGGGCGTGGTGTTCCTGCAGGGGGACTTCCGCGAGCCCGAGGT
>DMZZ01000334.1:1192-1530 GCA_003484805.1 Comamonadaceae bacterium
GATCCTCCCAGGGGTGCCAGGGGGTATTGCAAACCCTGTCTGGGTTGAAACGCCTAAAATCAGTCCCATTTAGTACGTGAAATCATTTCGCCACCCTCACTGGAGCTCCGCTTGAATAATCAGTGGTTTTCAAAAGTTGCCGTATGGCTGGTCATCGCCATGGTGCTGTTCACCGTGTTCAAACAGTTTGACACGCGTGCGGTCGGAGCTGCGGGCCACCTAGGCTATTCGGAATTCCTGGAGGAGGTGCGCAACAACCGCATCAAGAGCGCCACCATTCAGGAAGGGCAGGGCGGCACCGAGATCGTGGCAGTCACCCAGGACGACCGCCGCATCCG
>DMZZ01000334.1:1688-2245 GCA_003484805.1 Comamonadaceae bacterium
GTGGCAGGCTGCGACGAGGCCAAGGAAGAGGTCAAGGAAGTCGTGGACTTCCTGAAAGACCCCTCGAAATTCCAGAAGCTTGGCGGCCGCATTCCGCGCGGCCTGTTGCTGGTCGGCCCTCCGGGCACCGGCAAGACGCTGCTGGCCAAGTCCATTGCGGGTGAGGCCAAGGTACCGTTCTTCAGCATTTCGGGCTCGGACTTCGTGGAAATGTTCGTTGGCGTGGGCGCGGCCCGTGTGCGCGACATGTTCGAGAACGCCAAGAAGAATGCGCCCTGCATCATCTTCATCGACGAAATCGACGCCGTGGGCCGCCAGCGTGGTGCCGGCCTGGGTGGCGGTAACGACGAGCGCGAGCAGACGCTCAACCAGATGCTGGTCGAGATGGATGGTTTCGAGACCAACCTGGGCGTGATCGTGGTGGCCGCCACCAACCGCCCCGACATTCTGGATGCTGCGCTGTTGCGTCCCGGCCGCTTCGACCGTCAGGTGTATGTCACGCTGCCCGATATCCGGGGCCGCGAGCAGATCCTGAACGTGCACATGCGCAAGATCCC
>DMZZ01000334.1:2339-3779 GCA_003484805.1 Comamonadaceae bacterium
GAGCGCAAGAGCATGGTCATGCCCGAGGAAGAGCGCCGCAACACGGCCTACCATGAGGCCGGCCATGCGCTCATCGGCAAGCTGCTGCCCAAGTGCGACCCGGTGCACAAGGTCACCATCATCCCGCGCGGCCGCGCGCTGGGCGTGACCATGAGCCTGCCCGAGCGGGATCGCTACTCCTTCGACAAGGAGTACATGCTGAATCAGATCGCCATGCTGTTTGGTGGCCGCATTGCCGAAGAAGTGTTCATGCACCAGATGACCACCGGAGCGAGCAACGACTTCGAGCGCGCCACGCACATTGCGCGCGACATGGTCATGCGCTANNGGCATGACCGAGGCGCTGGGCCCGATGGTCTATGCCGAGAACGAGGGTGAGGTGTTCCTGGGCCGCTCGGTCACCAAGACCACCAACATCAGCGAAGAGACCATGCAGAAGGTCGATGCCGAAGTGCGTCGCATCATTGATGAACAATATGCCCTGGCGCGTGGCCTGATCGAGGAAAACCAGGACAAGATGCACGCCATGGCCAAGGCCATGCTGGAATGGGAAACCATCGACAGCGAGCAGCTCGACGACATCATGGCGGGCAAGCCGCCGCGTCCTCCGAAAGACTGGACGCCCCGCACGCCCTCCTCGGGTGGTGACGGCCCCACGGGTGGCACACCGGCCGTGACCACGGAGCCAGCACCCACCGCCGCCTGAGGGGCGGTCGCATCCACCAGAACGGGGCCTTCTGTGCCCCGTTTTCACATTTCTGTCTTCGCTCTCGCATGATCTGGCAAACCGCTCGTTTCGCGATGGATCTCTCGCGCCCCCGGATCATGGGCATCGTGAATGCCACCCCTGATTCTTTTTCGGATGGGGGTCTCCATGCAACGGCCACCGCCGCACTGCGCCACTGCGAGCAACTGCTGCTTGATGGTGCCGACATGCTGGATATCGGGGGCGAGTCCACCCGTCCGGGGAGCCCCGCCGTGCCATTGGACGAGGAACTGGCGCGTGTGTTGCCCGTGGTGCGTGAAGCCGTCCGCCTGGGCGTTCCGGTTTCGGTGGACACCTACAAGCCCGAGGTCATGCGGCAGGTGCTGGACCTCGGCGCAGACATCATCAACGACATCTGGGCGCTGCGGCAGCCCGGTGCGGCCGACGTGGTGGCCGCGCATCCGTCCTGCGGCGTGTGTCTGATGCACATGCACCGCAACCCGCAGACCATGCAGGTGGCACCCATGGACGGCGACGGCGTACCGCAAGTGCTCTCTTTTCTGGAGCATTCAGCGCTTCATCTGCGGGCGATTGGAGTCGAAAAGAGTCGCATTGTGCTGGACTACGGCATTGGTTTCGGCAAGAGCGTGGTGCAGAATTTTGCATTGCTGGCACGCAAGAGCGAACTGCTGGCGCTGGGCTATCCGCTGCTGGCCGGCTGGTCGCGCAAATCC
>DMZZ01000208.1:0-4241 GCA_003484805.1 Comamonadaceae bacterium
TGCTGCAGGGCTGGTCGGAGCTGATCAAGCGCATCGCCTTCCTGCAAGGCCTGATTGAAGACCCGACCGTCAAGAAAACCGAAAAAACCGCCGAGGAAGACCTGGCCGAGTCGATCCGCCGCCTGGCGGAAGCCGCCAAGGGCCATGGCAAGGCCGACTGAACGCGGAGCACACCACCATGGAATTCATCACCCACAACCTCGCCCCGATCATGTTCGCGGGGCTGATCGTCTTTCTGCTCATGGGCTTTCCGGTGGCATTCAGCCTCGGGGCCTGCGGCCTGTTCTTCGCCTTCATCGGCATCGAGCTGGGCGCGCTGCCCGAAGCCCTGCTGCAGGCCCTGCCGCTGCGCATCTTCGGCATCATGCAGAACGACACCCTGCTAGCCATTCCGTTCTTCACGCTGATGGGGCTCATACTGGAGCGCAGCGGCATGGCCGAGGATCTGCTGGACACCATTGGCCAGCTTTTTGGCCCGGTGCGCGGCGGTCTGGCCCTGGCCGTGATCTTCGTCGGCACGCTGCTGGCCGCCACCACCGGCGTGGTCGCCGCTTCGGTGATCTCGATGGGCCTGATCTCGCTACCCATCATGCTGCGCTATGGCTATGACCGGCGCATTGCCACCGGCGTGATCGCCGCGTCCGGCACCCTGGCCCAGATCATTCCGCCCTCGCTGGTGCTCATCATCCTGGCCGACCAGCTGGGTCGCAGCGTGGGCGACATGTACAAGGGCGCCTTCATGCCCGGCCTGATGCTGTGCGGTTTTTACGCAAGCTACGTGATCCTGCTGGCCATCTTCAAGCCCCAATGGGTGCCGGCACTGCCCCCCGAGGCGCGCACCATCCGCGAAGACAGCGGCAAAAGCGGCCTGGCCTCGCTGCTGGTGCTGACGGTGCTGAGCACCGGAGTGGCCATCACCTTCGCCAAGAACTTTGCCGCCGTGCAAACCTGGTGGAAGGGTGAACTGGTCGAGCACGTGGCGCTGGATGAGACCATCGTGCTGTCGATGTGCATGGGTGTCCTGCTGGCCTTCGTAATCGCCGTGATCAACAAGGTTCTGAAGCTGGGCCTGCTCTCGCGCATGGCCGAACGCGTGACCTTCGTGCTGATTCCGCCGCTGCTGCTGATCTTCCTGGTGCTGGGCACCATCTTTCTGGGCATTGCCACTCCCACCGAGGGCGGCGCCATGGGGGCGCTGGGTGCCTTCATCATGGCCATGATCCGCGGCCGCCTGTCGTTCGAGCTGCTGCGCCAGGCGCTGAACACCACCACCAAGCTGTCGTGCTTCGTGCTGTTCATCCTGGTCGGCGCCACCATCTTCGGCCTGACCTTCCAGGGCGTGGATGGCCCGCTGTGGGTGGAACACCTGCTCACCGGCCTGCCCGGCGGGCAGCTGGGCTTCCTGATCGTGGTGAACATCATGATCTTCTTCCTGGCGTTCTTCCTCGACTTCTTCGAGCTGTCGTTCATCGTGGTGCCGCTGCTGGCGCCCGTGGCCGACAAGCTGGGCATCGACCTGATCTGGTTCGGCGTGCTGCTGGGCATCAACATGCAGACCTCCTTCATGCATCCGCCGTTCGGGTTTGCCTTGTTCTACCTGCGCAGCGTGGCCCCTACCAAGGAGTACATGGACAAGGTCACCAAGAAGATGATCCAGCCCATCACCACCATGCAAATTTACTGGGGTGCGGTGCCCTTCGTGGTGATCCAGCTCATCATGGTGGGTCTGGTCATCGCCTTCCCGGGCATTGTCTCCAGTGGCCTGGACAAGAATGTGACCTACGACCTGGACAAGGTTCGCATGGAAATGGAAGCCGCCATGCCCGACCCCGATGCGGCGGAAGCCACCGACCCCATGGCCAACATGGAAGGCGCAGAGCCTGCGGACGGCGATGCGTCCGAGCCCGATGGCGCGGCACCGGCCACCACCGATGACGACCCACTCAAGGCCCTGCAGGATTCGATCGCGGACGAGCCCAAGAAAGAGTGAGCACCCGGGGCGCCATGCGCCCCGCTGCTCCGCCAAGCCCCTGCATCCCCCGGTTGCAGGGGCTTTTTCTGGCGCCCTGCCCGGCCCAAGGCAGCCTGGCCAAAGGCCAGGGTTTTAAGGCGCCCAGTCGGCACCGACCCTTTTTGCTATTAATATAATAGCTGCCTGCGCTTGCTCATAAAGCGCCAGAGGCTGATTTCACTTGAAAATCACATCGGCAACCCGCAAACCGTCCAGCCTGGCCTGTCCCCACAGCCCTTCCAGGCTGTGCGTGCGGCCCAGCAACATGCGCTGCAACAGCGGTGCCAGCGGCGTGGTCTGCGGGTCGGCCAGCAGCACATAGCGGGGTTCGTCCTGGCCGGGCGAAGCGGCATCATCGTCCTGCACACGGCCCACCCAGTCCAGCCCCACCAGGGCATCGAGCGCAGGCTCCAACTGCAGCGACCCCACCCGCAGGCGCTGGGCCAGGTCGTCGGCACGCAGGCCACGTGCCTCTGTCTGGCGCACCCGGTGCAGTTGCTGCAGCACCTCCACGGCCAGCTCGAAGTTCCAACCCGGGTGGTCGGCCCGCCGGGCCACGCCCGCCAGCAGGCTGGGCAGGTAGGCCGCCACCACGGCGCCCAGCAACACGATGACCCAGGCCACGTAGATCCAGACCAGCAGTATGGGCAGGGTGGCAAAGGTGCCATACACCGCCGAGTAGGTGGGCACCTGGGCCACATACAGCGCCAGGCCCTTTTTGGCCAGTTCCATGCACACCGCGACGAAGAGGCCACCCGCCCAGGCATGGCGCCAGTTCACCTGGGTGTTGGGCACATAGTGGTACAGCCCGGCCACGCCGGCGGCAAGCACCAGAAACTCGATCGTGTCGAGCAGCAGGCGCACGCCCCCCGGCAATTGCCCCATCAGCCCGCCCGACGCGGAGAGCACATACGAAGTCAGCGCCAGGCTGGCGCCCAGCACCAGCGGCCCGAGCGTGATGGCGGCCCAGTAGATCAATACACGCTGGCCCAGCGGGCGCAGGCGCCGCACGCGCCAGATGGTGTTGAGCGTGCGGTCGATGGTGAGAATCAGGGCCAGCGCCGTGGCCAGCAGCACGGAAAAGCCCAGCAGCCCCAGGCGGCTGGCCTTGGCGGCGAACTGCGTGAGGTAGCCCAGCACCTGGCGCGCAATGTTGTCTGGTACCAGGCTATCGATCAGCCAGCGCTGCAGCACCTCCTGTAGCTTGCCGAACATCGGAAAAGCGGTGAACACGGCCAGTGCGACAGTGACAAAAGGCACCAGCGCCAGCATGGTGGTGAAGGTCAGGCTGCTGGCCGTCAGCCCCAGCCGGTCCTCCCGAAAGCGCTCGCGCAGGGTGTGGGCCGTGTTCTTCCAGGGAAAATGGGAGAGTTCGGACGCCAGCGCCTCCAGGCGCTGCACCACGGTCTGTAGGGAATAGGACATGCTCGCTATGATGCCATCGCCATGAACCATCCCGCCCCCGCAATCCCCCCCCATGCCGCCACCCCTGCCCCGCTGGTGGATGGCGCGCGCCGCGTGGCCGTTGCCAGCCTGCTGGCCCTGATCGCGCTGTGCCTGGCCTGGGAACTGTTCCTGGCGCCGCTGCGCCCGGGCGGCTCGTGGCTGGCCCTCAAGGCGCTGCCGCTGTGCATACCGTTGGCGGGTTTCCTGAAAAACCGCATGTACACCTACCGCTGGGTCAGCCTGATGGTCTGGCTGTACTTCACCGAGGGCGTGGTGCGCGCCTGGAGCGACCGCGCGCCCGGCAACTGGCTGGCGCTGCTGGAGATTCTGCTCAGCCTGGTGCTGTTCACCGCCTGCACCGTGCACATCCGCATGCGCCTGCGCGGCGCGGCAGCGCAAGCACCTGCACCCGAAGCCCCCTGAATGAACCCGGCGGCGCACCTGCCGCCCTGGAGCCCTTTGCCATGCAAGACCTGATCGAATCCCTGCGCCAGATCGTCGGCGCCCCCCATGTGCTGACCGAGGGCGACCTCAGCGCCTGGGAGCAGGACTGGCGCCGCCGCGTGCACGGCAAGGCCCTGGCCGTGGTGCGCCCGGCCAGCACGCAGGAGGTGGCCGCCGTGGTCAAGGCCTGCGTCGCTGCGGGCGCGCCCATCGTGCCGCAGGGCGGCAACACCGGCCTGTCGGTCGGCTCCACGCCCGACACCTCGGGCCGCGAGGTGGTGCTGAGCCTCACGCGCATGAACGCCGTGCGCGCGCTCGATACCGACAACCTCACCCTCAC
>DMZZ01000183.1:0-3918 GCA_003484805.1 Comamonadaceae bacterium
TCGTAGAAGTCAAAGTCCCCCAGCTGTCCGAGTCCGTGGCCGAGGCCACCATGCTCACCTGGAAGAAGAAGGCCGGTGAGGCCGTCGCTGTCGATGAAATCCTGATCGAGATCGAAACCGACAAGGTCGTGCTCGAAGTGCCCGCGCCTTCGGCTGGCGTGCTGGCCGAGATCGTGGTGGGTGATGGCGGCACCGTGGTGTCTGACCAGCTCATCGCCAAGATCGACACCGAAGGCAAGGCCGGCGCTGCCGCCGCTCCTGCCGCCGCCGCACCGGCTGCTGCAGCTCCCGCTCCCGTCGCTGCTGCCGCTGCTGCTGCAACGGGTGGCGCCAAGGGCAACGTGGCCATGCCGGCCGCCGCCAAGCTGCTGGCCGACAACAACCTGTCGGTGGGTGCCGTGGCGGGCACGGGCAAGGATGGCCGCGTGACCAAGGGCGACGTGCTGGCTGCCGTGGCCGGTGGCGTGCAATCCACCGCTGCCGTGATCCCCACGGGCGTGCCCACCAAGGTGCTGCCCCAGGTGACGGCCCCCGTGGCCAAGCCCGACCTGGGCGACCGCCCCGAGCAGCGCGTGCCCATGAGCCGCCTGCGTGCCCGTGTGGCCGAGCGTCTGCTGCAGTCGCAGTCGTCCAATGCCATCCTGACCACGTTCAACGAAGTGAACATGNNATGCGCAAGAAGTTCCAGGATGCCTTCACCAAGGAACACGGCGTCAAGATCGGCTTCATGAGCTTCTTCGTCAAGGCCGCCGTGCATGCACTGAAGAAGTACCCGGTGCTCAACGCCTCGGTCGATGGCAACGACATCGTCTACCACGGCTATTTCGACATCGGTATTGCCGTGGGCTCGCCCCGTGGCTTGGTGGTGCCCATCCTGCGCAACGCCGACCAGATGAGCTTTGCCGACATCGAGAAGAAGATCGCCGAGTTCGGCAAGAAGGCGGCCGAAGGCAAGCTGGGCATCGAGGAAATGACCGGCGGCACCTTCTCCATCTCCAACGGCGGTACCTTCGGCTCGATGATGTCCACCCCCATCATCAACCCGCCGCAGTCGGCCATCCTGGGCGTGCACGCCACCAAGGACCGCGCCGTGGTCGAGAACGGCCAGATCGTGGTCCGTCCGATGAACTACCTGGCCATGTCGTACGACCACCGCATCATCGACGGCCGTGAAGCCGTGCTGGGCCTGGTCGCCATGAAGGATGCACTGGAAGATCCGTCGCGCCTGCTGTTTGATATTTGAGATGCAACCCCCTGAGTCGCTGCGCGCCTTCCCCCTTCTCTCGAATTGCTGCGCAATTCGGGAAGGGGTACACCGCCAGCGCGGCGGGGCGGCCCTTGCGCGGCGGTCGCTGGCAGGGCCCCGCGCGTCGCCTAGGCTGAAGGGGGTGGCGCATGGCGCCCTTTGATATGCATTGCATTGACCCACATGAGCGGCTGGCTTGTGCTACGCCCGCCGGTGGGCCTTTCTCCAACTGAACGAACGAGATAACTATGAGCAAACAATTCGACGTCATCGTCATCGGCGGCGGTCCCGGCGGCTACATCGGCGCCATCCGCGCCGCGCAGCTGGGCTTCAACGTGGCCTGCATCGACGAGTGGAAGAACGACAAGGGCGGTCCGGCCCCCGGCGGCACCTGCACCAACGNNCGCTGCTGCAGTCGTCCGAGCATTTTGAGCACGCCAACAAGCACTTCGCCGAGCACGGCATCAGCACCGGCAAGGTGACGATGGACGTGGCCAAGATGGTGGGCCGCAAGGACCAAGTTGTGAAGCAGAACAACGATGGCATCCTGTACCTGTTCAAGAAGAACAAGGTCAGCTTCTTCCACGGCCGTGGCTCCTTCGTCAAAGCCGTTGAAGGTGGCTATGAGATCAAGGTGGCGGGCGCCGCTGAAGAGACGCTGGTGGGCAAGCAGGTCATCGTGGCCACGGGCTCCAATGCCCGCGCGCTGCCGGGCGTGGCGTTCGACGAAGAAAACATCCTGTCGAACGACGGCGCGCTGCGCATTGGCGCCGTGCCCAAGAAGCTCGGCGTGATCGGCTCGGGCGTGATCGGCCTGGAGATGGGCTCGGTCTGGCGCCGTCTGGGTGCCGACGTGACCGTGCTCGAAGGCCTGCCTACCTTCCTGGGTGCCGTGGACGAGCAGATCGCCAAGGAAGCCAAGAAGGCCTTCGACAAGCAGGGCCTGAAGATCGAACTGGGCGTGAAGATCGGCGACATCAAGACCGGCAAGAAGGGCGTGAATGTGGCCTACACCAACGCCAAGGGTGAAGCCGTGAGCCTGGACGTGGACAAGCTGATCGTCTCGATTGGCCGCGTGCCCAACACCATCGGCCTGAACGCCGAGGCCGTAGGCCTGCAGCTGGGCGAGCGCGGCGAAATCGTGGTGGACGGTGATTGCCGTACCAACCTGCCCGGTGTCTGGGCCGTGGGCGACGTGGTACGCGGCCCCATGCTGGCGCACAAGGCCGAAGAAGAGGGCGTGGCCGTGGCCGAACGCATCGCCGGCCAGCACGGGCATGTCAACTTCAACACCATTCCCTGGGTCATCTACACCAGCCCCGAGATCGCGTGGGTGGGCCGCACCGAGCAGCAGCTCAAGGCGGACGGCGTCAAGTACAAGGCCGGCACCTTCCCGTTCCTGGCGAATGGCCG
This sequence comes from Comamonadaceae bacterium, assembly GCA_003484805.1. Lineage (GTDB taxonomy): Bacteria > Pseudomonadota > Gammaproteobacteria > Burkholderiales > Burkholderiaceae_C > Simplicispira. Next base: position 2,660 of record DMZZ01000183.1, read on the forward strand.
CGCGCGTGCGCTGGGCGACACGACCGGCATGGTCAAGTTCCTGGCCGATGCCGCCACGGACGAGATCCTGGGCGTGCACATCGTCGGGCCCATGGCCAGCGAACTGATCGCCGAGGCCGTGGTGGCCATGGAGTTCAAGGCCAGCGCCGAAGACATCGCACGCATCTGCCACGCCCACCCCAGTTTGAGCGAAGCCACCAAGGAAGCGGCCCTGGCCGTGGACAAGCGCACGCTCAATTTCTGATTTGAAGCAAAATTGGCTGTTAGCGCCCATCCATTGGGCGCTAAAAGCTATTTAAGTTATAGCAAAAGCGACTATCAGTGAACGTCAAACAGGCCTACCAGGCCGAGCTGGCCGCCAAAGGGTTCCAGAGCGACCCCGCACAGTTGCGTGCGGTGGATGCCCTCGATCGCTGTGCACAGGAATGGGCGGCCTACAAGACCCGGCGCTCGAATCCGCTCAAGAAACTCATCAATCGCCCAGACATTCCCCGGGGCGTGTACATGTACGGTGGGGTGGGGCGCGGCAAGAGCTTCCTGATGGACTGCTTTTTCAACGCCGTGCCGCTCAAGCGCAAGGTGCGCCTGCACTTCCATGAGTTCATGCGCGAGGTGCACCGCGAGCTGGCGGCGCTGCAGGGCACACAGAACCCGCTGGATGTGCTGGGTCAGCGCATTGCCAAGCGCTACAAACTCATCTGCTTCGACGAATTCCATGTGGCGGACATCACCGACGCCATGATCCTGCACCGCCTGCTGGCGGCGCTGTTCGAGAACGGTGTGGGCTTCGTGACCACATCCAACTTCGAGCCCGACGGTTTGTACCCCAATGGCCTGCACCGCGACCGCATCCTGCCGGCCATCGAACTGCTCAAGCAGAAGCTCGAAGTCATCAATGTGGACAACGGCACCGACTACCGGCGCCGCACGCTGGAGCAGGTCAAGCTTTACCACACGCCCCTGGGCCCCGAGGCCGATGCCGCGATGAACGAGGCGTTCGACCAGCTGGCCGAAGTGCATGACGAAGACCCGGTGCTGCACATCGAGGCGCGCGAGATCCAGGCCCGGCGCAAGGCCGGTGGCGTGGTCTGGTTTGATTTCAAGACGCTGTGCGGCGGCCCGCGCTCGCAGAACGACTACCTGGAGATCGCCACGCAGTTCCACACCGTGCTGCTCTCCGATGTGCCCTACATGCCCGTGAGCATGGCTTCGCCCGCGCGGCGCTTCACCTGGCTGGTGGATGTGCTGTACGACCGGCG
>DMZZ01000183.1:4043-4807 GCA_003484805.1 Comamonadaceae bacterium
GGCCTGGCCAGTGCCCAGGTGCCTGCGGCCCCCTCGTCGGTGTCCATGGGAACGGCGGATCACACCGCGGAACGCGAGCGAATCCGTCGGGAACGCGAGGCCATTGACAAAAACTTGCAACGCACCCAGGTTGCCTGCTACCAGCGTTTTGCCGTCGAAGACTGTCTGCGAGCGGCACGCCGCCAGGCGCGCACAGACCATGCCGTGCTGCGCCAGCAGGAATCCCTGATGGACGACCGGGAGCGCCGGGAGCGGGCGGCGCAGCGCCTGCAAAGCATCGAAGACCGCCAGAGCGCCCGTGCGGTTGATGCGCCTGAACCTCCAGCGATTGCGCCTCGGGCATCCCGTCCAGCACATTCGCCAGGGCCACTGCCGCGCGCCCGGCTTCCGGCATCGCCACCGGATGCTGCCCGCACCAGCCAGGAACAGCGCCGCCAGACGTTGCAAATGCGGGCGGCCGAGGAGCGCCAGCGCCAGATCGAAAAGCAGCAGGCGGCCCTGGAGCGCAAGGCCCGTGTGCAACAGCGCCAGGCGCAGGAGGCGGCCCGTGGCCACCAACCCGCAGCACCCCTGACCCCATGAGGGGCATGGAAACTAGCGTTCCGGGGGCTTGTTGAAGGGTGCCAGTGGTGGCACCTTTTTTTCTTCGACCAGAGCCTCGATCTTGACGATGGCCAATGAGAGGTTGTCGCCGCCGCCCCGGGCGCGCACGCGGGCCTTTTCGATGAGGAATTCGGTTGCTTCCCGGGGGGTGAGCGACTCCA
>DMZZ01000364.1:0-2682 GCA_003484805.1 Comamonadaceae bacterium
CACCTGGTGATGCGCGGCCTCAAGACCCTCACGCTGCGCATGGACCGCCACTGCCAGAGCGCGCAGACGGTGGCCGAGTTTCTGGCTGCGCACCCGGCCACGGCGGTGGTGCACTACCCGGGCCTGCCCACCTTCCCGCAGCACGCGCTGGCGAAGCAGCAGATGCGCCAGATGGGCGGCATGATCGCCTTCGAACTGCACGGTGGCCTGCCGGCGGGTGTGCGCTTCATGGATGCGCTGCGCCTCGTCACCCGCGCCGTGAGCCTGGGCGACGCCGAAACCCTGGCCCAGCACCCGGCCAGCATGACGCACTCCACCTACACACCCGAGCAGCGCGCCGCGCACGGCATCGCCGAAGGGCTGGTGCGCCTGTCGGTGGGGCTGGAGGATGTGGGTGACCTGCTGGCCGACATCGGCCAGGCATTGGACCTGGTGCAGGCGCTCGATTTCAGCCGCGCCCAGGCGACGACGGCTGGGGCAGCGGCAGCGCCGTCTTGTAGCGCACCTGCTTGATGGCGAAGCTGGAGCGGATTTTTTCCACCCCCGGGATGGGCGAGAGCCGCTCCAGAATGAGCTTTTCCAGCGCCGCCATGTCGGCCACGGCCACACGCAGCAGGTAGTCGCTGTCGCCGGTCATGAGGTAGCACTCCATCACCTCGTCCTGCTCCGCGATGCGCTGCTCGAAGCCGGCCAGGGCTTCTTTGCTCTGGGCCTTGAGACTGATGCTGATGAACACATTGAGCCCCAGGCCCAGCGCGGCGGCGCTGGCCAGCGCCACGTAGCGGCTGATGACCCCTGCGGCCTCCAGCGCCTTCACGCGCGCCAGGCAGGGCGAGGGCGAGAGATGCACGCGCCGGGCCAGCTCCACGTTGGAGAGCGAGCCGTCGGCCTGCAGCTCGGCCAGGATGCGCAAATCGATGGCGTCCAGTTTCATATGCGGTGATCGACCCGTTGGGCGGCATGTTGTGCCGTGTGCCGACGATTGTGCCCCCGAATCAGTACCTCATTTTTCTTGTACAGGAATAGAGTGGCAGCCATGAACGCACCCACACCCCTTTCCGCCCTGGCGCCTGCCGAGGGCCTGCTGGACACCGACCCCCAGGAGACCGCCGAGTGGCGCGACGCCTTCCTCGCGCTCGTGGCCACCGAGGGCCCCGAGCGCGCCCGCTTCGTGCTCGACGAACTCGCGCGCCTGGCGCGCGCCCAGCGGGTGGGCTGGCACCCCGGCCTGAACACGCCCTATGTGAACACCGTGGCCGTGCAGGACCAGGGCGTGTTCCCCGGCGACCTGGCGGTGGAGGAGCGGCTTGCCTCCATCATGCGCTGGAACGCGCTGGCCATGGTGGTGCGCGCCAACCAGGCCTATGGCGAACTGGGCGGCCATATCGCCAGCTACGCCAGCGCGGCGGACCTGTTCGAGACCGGCTTCAACCACTTCTTCCATGCCCGCGAGGGCCTGGGCGCAGGCCAGCACCGGGGCGACCTGGTGTTCTTCCAGCCGCACAGCGCGCCCGGCGTGTACGCGCGCGCCTTCCTTGAAGGGCGCCTCTCCGAGCAGGACCTGATGCACTACCGCCAGGAGATCACCGCCCCGGCGCAGGGCGCGCGTGGCCTCTCCAGCTACCCGCACCCCTGGCTCATGCCAGACTTCTGGCAGTTTCCCACGGGCTCGATGGGCATCGGCCCCATCAGCAGCATCTACCACGCGCGCTTCATGCGCTACCTCACGCACCGCGGACTGCTCGACTGCGCTGGCCGCAAAGACACAGAAGGACGCACCGCGATGCGGCGCGTGTGGGGCGTGTTCGGCGATGGAGAGATGGACGAGCCCGAGAGCATGAGCGCGCTCACGCTCGCCGCGCGCGAGGGCCTGGACAACCTGGTGTGGGTGGTCAACTGCAACCTGCAGCGCCTGGATGGCCCGGTGCGCGGCAACGGCCGCATCATCGACGAGCTGGAGCGCCTGTTCGCCGGTGCGGGCTGGAACGTGGTCAAGCTGGTCTGGGGCAGCGACTGGGACGGCCTGTTCGCCCGCGACCTCACGGGCGCGCTGGTGCGCACGCTCGAAGGCACGGTGGATGGGCAAATGCAGACCTTCGCCGCCAAGGACGGGCGCTTCAACCGCGACAACTTCTTCGGCCAGAACCCCGAACTGGCCGCGCTGGCCCAGGGCATGACGGACGAGCAGATCGACCGCCTCAAGCGCGGCGGCCATGACCTGGTGAAGATCCACGCCGCCTACGCCGCCGCCAGCGCGCACCAGGGCCAGCCCACGGTGATCCTGGCCCATACCAAGAAGGGCTACGGCATGGGCCAGGCGGGCCAGGGCAAGATGACCACGCACAGCCAGAAGAAGCTGGACGATAGCGACCTCATCGAATTCCGCAACCGTTTCAACCTGCCGCTCAGCGACGCGCAGGCCACCGGTCTGGCCTTCTACAAGCCGCAGGAGGACAGCGCCGAGATGCAGTACCTGCGCCGCCACCGCCAGCAGTTGGGCGGCTACCTGCCCCGGCGCGAAACGGTGTGCGACGCGCTGCCCGTGCCGCCCATTGCCAGCTATGCGCAGTTTGCGCTGGCGGCCGATGGCAAGGAGATGAGCACCACCATGGCCTTCGTGCGCATGCTGGGCACGCTGCTCAAGGACGCTACGCTCGGCCCGCGCATCGTGCCCATCGTGGC
>DMZZ01000142.1:0-3774 GCA_003484805.1 Comamonadaceae bacterium
ACCGTCCAGGACGAGAGCGAGGACATGTCGCCCACGCCCTTGGCATCGCCGACGATGTTGCCGAAGCTGCGGCGCTTGGTGCCCAGCATGCCTAAGCACCAGTGCGGCTTGGTGGCCAGGTTGATGAGGTTGGCCAGCGTGGGCTTCGGGGGCGACGAGAGGCCGTTCTTGATGTCCTTGTGGCGCTGGCCCAGGATCTGCAGGTCCAGCGTGAGCTGCAGGGCCGAGCAGCCGGCGGCCTTGGCGCGGTCGATCAGGCGCTCGATGTAGTCGCGGTCGCGCATCACATAGAGCTGGAACCAGAAGCCCGGGCCTGCGTGCTCGGCCACGTCCTCGATGGAGCAGATGCTCATGGTCGAGAGCGTGAAGGGCACGCCGAAGGCCTTGGCCGCGCGGGCCGCGAGAATTTCGCCGTCGGCGTGCTGCATGCCGGTCAGGCCCGTGGGCGCCAGCGCCACGGGCATGGCCACATCCTGCCCCACCATGGTGGTACGCGTGGTGCGCCCGGTCATGTTCACGGCCACGCGCTGGCGCAGCAGGATCTTGCGGAAGTCTTCCTCGTTGGAGCGGTAGGTGCCCTCCGTCCACGAGCCCGAGTCGCAGTAGTCGTAGAACATGCGCGGCACACGGCGCTTGGCGATGCGGCGCAGGTCTTCGATGCAGGTGATGGTGGACAGGTCGGGCACGCGGGTCTCCTTGAATGGGGGTGTTCTGTCCGCATGGTAGTCAGCCCCGGCGGGCGCGGCCATCAAAATTATTTGTGCCTGCATGCAACAAATTTGATGCGCAGGCCCGAGGCCCTTCAGATTTTGAGTGAAATCAGGCTCAAACGCTTTTTTGACAAGCGCAATAAGCTCTGTTTTTCATAGCAAACGTCAGGTATCCGGAAGTGCCGAGCAGTCCTGCGATTCCAGAGGTGCCACGATTTCAGGCTCCACCCCCGGGCCGGCGTAGCGGCGCACCTGCATGCGCCCCGAGCGCTTGGCGGCATACATCGCGGCATCGGCGTTGCGGGCCAGTTCATCGTAGCTGGCGCCATGCTGCGGAAACAGCGCCATGCCGGCGCTCAGGCCCACGCGCAGCGCCTGGCCCTGCAGCGCAAAGGGCTCGCTGCACACCGCCAGCACCTTGTGGGCCACCACGCAAGCCTGCTGCGCGCTGGCCAGGCCGGGCAGCAGCACGACGAATTCATCGCCCCCCTGGCGGCAGACGGTGTCGGACTCACGCATGGCCGCTGCCAGGCGGCGGGCAAACTGCACCAGCAATTCGTCGCCCACATCGTGGCCCAGGGTGTCGTTGACCTGCTTGAAACCGTCGAGGTCGAGGTACATCACCGCCAGACTCTTGCCATCGCGCCGCGCCTGGGCCAGGGCGTGCNNACGTCGTGCAGCACCATCACGGCGCCGGTGAGGTGGTGGTGCCGGTCGATGATGGGGCTGGCCGATTCTTCCACTTCGAAGCGCTGCCCATCCTTGCGGCGCAGCACCACGCCGCGCGTGGGGCCGCAGGGGTTCTGCGTTTTGAGCGCCTGGCGCAGGGGGCTGGGCTGGGTCTGGGCGCCATTGGGCAGGTACAGCGGCGCCACCTCGTCCACATCCTGGCCCGCTGCGTCAAAAGCCTGCCAGCCGGTCATGCGCTGGGCCACGGGGTTGAGGTAGGTGACGCGGCCCTCGGCGTCGGTACAGATCACGGCGTCGCCAATGGACTGGAGCGTCAGGCGCATGCGTTCCTTCTCGCGGAACAGCTCGTCCTCCATGCGTTTGCGTTCGGTGATGTCAGTCATCTGCGCAAAGATGCCGCTCACCTCACCCGTGGCCTCGTCCTTGTCGGGGGTGTAGGTGATGTGCGTGTGCCGCACCTCGCCCGACACATTGGTGATGGTGCGCTCGAACATCTGGGGATGGCCTGCCAGCGCCTGCAGCACATAGGGCTGCACCACGGCGTAGTCGTCCGGGCCCAGCACCTCGGCCGCGGTGAGGCCTTGCAGCGCCTCGGGCGATCGGCCATACAGTTCCTGGCTGGTCTGGTTGATGAAGCGGTTGCGCTGCGCCTTGTCCCAGTAGCTGATGGTGGACGGCAGGTTGTCGAGGATGGTGCGCAGGTAGTGCTCGGCCTGCTGTAGGCGGCTGGTCACCTGCTGGCGCTGGGCCAGTTCGCGCGTGAACAGCATGGCCAGCCCCACGCAACTGGCCATGAGCACCAGGGCAAAGAGTGCCAGCTGGAGGGCATTTCTGCGCCAGTCGGCCAGCATGGCCTCGGTGGACTGGGCGATGTTCACCACCAGGGGATACGCGTCCACGTGCCGAAAGGTGTAGAAGCGCTCAATGCCATCGAGAGTCGCCTTTCCCACAAAGTTGCCGGCAGGCTGCCCCATCAGACGGCGCACGTTCGGCGTATTTGCAAGCGACTTGCCCACATCGGCATCGTTGTATGGGTAGCGGGTCACGATGGTTCCGCTGCCGAGGAAGAGGACCACGCCACTGTCAGGCCCGAGTTCCAGCGCCTTGAAAAGATCATTGAAGTGGCTCAGCCGGATCGAGCTGACCACCACCCCGGCGACACGACCATCCGCCCCCCTGTAACCCCGGGCCACCGGCAACATCCAGGTTTGGGTGACCTTGCCCAAGACAGGCTGCCCGATGACGAGCCCCGTTTTCTCGCCCTTCATCAGGGCCTGAAAGTAGTCGCGATCGGCGTAATTGGCCTTGCGGGGCGGCGATGAGCCCGAATCGATCACGATATCGCCCTGGGCATCGACGACATAGATATCCATGATGCCGACGGCACGCAGCGGCGTATCGAACAGCACGCGGTTGCGCAGCTCTGGCTTCAGTTGTCGCACATCGGGCTGCTCCAGCTTGACCACCACATCCTGCAACGATTGGTCCATCGCAGACATCGTCCAGCCCAAGGACTGTCCGAGTGCATTCGCCAAATTGCGGTTGGTGCGCTCGGCAAAGCTCCACTCATCCAGTCGCATGGTCCAGACCGTGCGGGCAACCAAAGCGCCAATGCCCAGGCTCAGCAGCAAGGCCAGCCAGATCAGGCGTTGGGAAAAGAAATATCGCATCAGGTTCGGAGATCGCAGCGAGACGATTATAAATGTAACGAATCGCTTTCGCAGGCCTTACAACCCCCTCCATCGCGGGCGTCAGCGCCCCGCCACCCCCGCGCCGCGCACCTCGATGCGCACCTCGTCGAGCACCGTGCCGCGCGCATCGGTCAGCTGCACCACATGGCGCCCAGGCCAGGGCAGCCAGGCCCAGTTCGCACCCCGCGCCACGGGTTTGCCATCCAGGCGCCAGCGCAACGGCATGCCGGGCGGATGGGCCGTGGCAGCAAACTGCAGGCGCTGGCGCATGGGCGGAATGTCGGGGTCGAGGGCGACGATGGTGCCCGACACCGGCGTCGCGATGCGCACACCGGCTGGCTGTACGGCATCGTCGGAGCGTGCCGGGCCCAGGGACTTCAAGTCTTTTTGGCTTCCAGCGCCCATTTCATGAGCGCCAACAGCTACTGAATCAATAGCAAAATACGCTTGCTGCGTGCCAGGCAGAAACCATTCGGTGCGGGCCGCTTCCAGCGCTGCGTCGCCCCCCGGCCCAGGACCGAAGCGCACCGGCGCGCGCACCACACCGCGCGGCGGCGCCGGAGCGCGGCTGGGGGCACGCGCGTGCAGGTGCGCCATCACGTCGGCCCACACCGGAGCCGCGCCGCTGGTGCCGCTGACGTCGTGCATGGCGGCGCCACTGGCGTTGCCCACCCACACGCCCA
>DMZZ01000142.1:3849-5846 GCA_003484805.1 Comamonadaceae bacterium
AGGATGTCGCCCACGATGAAGGCCGCGCCCTCATGGAGCACGCGCGTGAACACCGGCACGGCTGCACGTGGCGGCCGCACGGGCGGCGCCACGGCGCTGTAGCGCCCGCCATTGGCCAGCGTGCGAAAGGCGTTGGTCAGGTGCAGCAGTTGCACCTCGCTGCTGCCCAGCGCCAGGCTGTAGCCAAAGTAGCCGCCGCTCTCGCGCAGCGGCAGGCCCACGGCCACCAGCTGACGGAAGAACGCATCGGGCGAAACCATGACCAGCGCGCGCACCGCCGGCACGTTGAGCGACGCCGCCAGCGCCGTGCGCACCGACACCCAGCCCTTGAACTGGCGGTCGTAGTTCTGCGGAATGTAGAGCCCGCCCGCCGTGGCGATGTGCGCGGGCGAGTCCTCGACCAGCGAGGCCGCCGTGAGCCGCCTCTGCTCAATAGCCTGCGCATACAGAAAAGGCTTGAGCGTGGAGCCCGGCTGTCGCAGGGCCAGCACGCCATCGACCTCGGCGGCATCGCTCAAGGCGCCCGACGACCCCACCCAGGCCAGCACCTCGCCCGTGGCGTTGTCGAGCACGACGAGCGCTCCGTCCTCGACATGGCGCCCGCCCAGCTCGCGCAGGTGCTGCGTGAGCGCCTGCACGGCCAAGCGCTGCAGCGGGGCGCTCAGGGTGGTGGTGACGCGGCCCGGCGCCCGCGTGCCGGGCTGTGCCTGCCCCTGCGCCAGCGCCCGCCGCGCGAAATGCGGCGCAATGCCCTCGCTGGCCGGCCAGCCACGGCGCTGCAGCGCGGCCTCGGTGAACAGGTCGAGCGCATCGCAATCCACCCGCGCTGCACCCGGCTGGCGCTGCATGTCGCGCAGCACGCCGCAGGCCCGCTGCGCGACCCGCGCGGGCCGCGCGTTGGGCGCGCGCACCAAAGCGGCGGCCACGGCGGCTTCGCGGTCATCCATGCCGTGCGCGGCCTTGCCAAACAGCGTGCGGCTGAGCGCGTCGATGCCCACCAACTCGCCGCGAAACGGCACGAGGTTGAGGTAGGCCTCCAGGATCTGGTCCTTGCGCCAGCGCCGCTCCAGCACCTGCGCGGCCACGGTCTGACCGAGCTTTTGCACCACGCTGCGCCCGCCCGGGCCCTGGCGCCAGTCCCCATCGAGCAGGCCCGCCAGCTGCATGGTGATGGTGCTGGCGCCGCGCGTGCGCTGGTTCCACAGGTTGCCCCAGGCGGCAGCCGACACCGCGCGCCAGTCCACGCCGCTGTGCTCGAAGAAACGCTTGTCCTCGCTCAGCACCAGGGCCTGGCGCAGCGCGGGCGACACGTCCGCCAGCGGCACCCACTGGCCGCGCCGCACGCTGGCGTCCTGCCGCAGGCGCTGCAGCACCTCGCCCTCGCGCGAGAGGATCAGGGTGTCGGAGGGCTGGAAGTCGCGCCGCACTTCGTCGAACGTGGGCAGAGCCCACGCGGGCAGCGCGCACGCCCACAGGGCCATGGCGGCCACGCGCACGCGCAGCCGCCTCACCGGCCCGCCCACCATGCCGCCGCCGTGTACGCCACGCCCGCCGCATACAGCGTGCCGAAGATGCGCTGGTTGTGCCGCGCCAGCCAGAGCGGCAGGTAGATGTCGAAATTGGCCTGCCGCTCAGTGGTGTAGCGCCCCGCCACATCGGTCAGCGGGCAGCGCATGCCATTGAACGCCAGCACCAGCACCTCGCCCAGCACCACAGCAATGAGCACCGCCGCCACCTCCAGCCGCCCCAGCACGACAAAGACCGGAATGCCCACCACGCAGCCCGCAAAGAAGGCCCAGATCACGGTGTGTGCCAGTTTCACCCAATGCAGCTTGTGTTCAGGCGCCATGAAATTTCAAGCAAAAACTGCCGCAAACGCTTTATGGACGAGCGCTAAAAGCTATCAATACAGAAGCAATCATGCGACTTCGCACTACTTTGTTGCCTCCACCTTCACCCGCGCATTGGGCGCCTCGCCAAACATCTCGGGCGCGTAC
>DMZZ01000142.1:5872-7184 GCA_003484805.1 Comamonadaceae bacterium
GCTCCTCGAAGGCGGGCCAGCCCGCGCCGCTGCGCTTTTCGCCCTGGGTGGCGATCTCGGAGTCGCGCCCCAGGCCGCTGCCCAGGATGGTGGCACCGCCGGGGATGGGGTCGGTGATGGCCACCCAGGTCATGTCGGCCTGGCTGGCCACTTCCAGGGTCACGCGCAGCACGTCGCCGCGCGTGTACTGGCCCGGCGGCAGCGCCTTGTTGGCCTGCTCGACGGGGGTGACGGTTTTCTGGATGCGGTAACCCGCGCTGAACGGTGCCTTGAGTTCGATGGCCGCCACCGACTGCAGCGTGAGCCAGGGCTTGCCCGGGCCCTGGTGGGTGACCGCCAGGTTGTCCTTGCCCGCGCCCCAGGGCAGGAACATGCCGTTGCCGCGCAGCATGCCGGGCGCGGCAGGCGCGCCGAACCAGGTGGTCTGGTGCGCGGCGCCGCTGGCGTCCTGCGTCTTGATGCGCTCGACCTTGCTCCAGTCCACGCTGGCACTGTGGCCGCCCATACTGGCGCGGGTCATGCCCGACACGGGCGTGGCCTCGAATTTGGCGCTGAACTTCTCCAGCGCCAGCCCACCCCACAGGTTGGCCGTGGTGGTGTGCCAGGCGCCGCCCTGCTGGCGGCTGATGAAGCCGTTGGCCAGGCGGCCCATGTCGTCCTTCCACGCCGGGTCGTCCAGGGTGGCGAGCATCAGCCGCGCGGTGTTCACGTCACCGTTCTGCATGAGCCACCACCAGTAATCATCCTGCTCGGTGCTGAAGATGAGCTTGGTGCCCTGGTAGGACAGGCGGGCCTTGAGGATTTGCTGGGCCTCTTGCAGGCGCTGCTCGCGCTGCGGCACGTCCTGCACACGCTTGAGGATGCTGAGCCAGTCGATCACGCTGTGCGTGGGCCACTGGTTGGGCGCAACGGTGATGCTGGCCAGCATGCGCCCCTGGGCCTTGCCGTAGCGCGACAGCGCCTCGATGGCGGCGAGCTTGCGCATGTCGAGATCCTTGCGCGGGCTCCAGAAGCTGCGCTCGATGCGGCCTTCGACGAAGGCTGTCAAGCCACGTTCCATGGCCGCGCGCGCCTCGTCGGGCAGCGCGAAGGCGGGGTTGAGCGCAGCAGCCTCGTGCGTGGCGGCCAGCAGGTAGGCCGTGAGGGTATCGCTGCCCCGGTTCGATTCACCGTCACGCGGTGGGAAGTAGTTGGCCAGACCGTCGCCATCGAGGTAGGTGGGCAGCTGCGCCACCACGGTCTGCCACAGCCTGGCGTCGCGCAGACCCACGGCCTTGCTGGTCTTTTGCTCCAGGCAGGCAAACGGGTAACG
>DMZZ01000197.1:0-3218 GCA_003484805.1 Comamonadaceae bacterium
GGCCGGGTGATGGACCTGAGCTACACCTTCTGTGACGGCATCTCCAAGCTGGTGCCCGCCAAGCCGGGCATGTCGTACACGCTGCAGTACCCGCCCGAACCGAAGAAGGACGGCGACAAGAACAACTACGCGCTGGAGCTTGAACCGATGCTCTACGAGCGCGTGCGCAAGGAAGAAGACGTGCGCACCGTCATCGAGATGGCGCAAAAGCTCGAAGGCATGACGCGCAACATCGGCATGCACGCGGGCGGTGTGCTGATTGCGCCGGGCAAGCTCACCGATTTTTGCCCGCTCTACCAGCAGCCCGGCAGCGAATCGGCCGTGAGCCAGTACGACAAGGACGACGTGGAGGCCATCGGCCTCGTCAAGTTCGATTTTCTGGGTCTCGCGACGCTGACCATCCTGGAAATCGCCAAGGAATTCATCATTCAGCGGCACAAGGGGCGGGAGAACTTTGCTTTCGAGACCATCCCGCTCGATGACCGGGCCACCTACCAGCTCTTCTCGGACGGCAAGACCGAGGCCGTGTTCCAGTTTGAATCGCGCGGCATGCAGGGCATGCTGAAAGAGGCGCGCCCCAGCCGCCTCGAAGACCTGATCGCCCTCAACGCGCTGTACCGGCCGGGCCCGATGGACCTGATCCCCAGCTTTGTGAACCGCAAGCACGGCAAGGAGGTGGTGGAGTACCCGCACCCGCTGGTCGAGCCCGTGCTGGCAGAGACCTACGGCATCATGGTCTACCAGGAGCAGGTGATGCAGACCGCCCAGGTGCTGGGTGGCTACAGCCTGGGCGGTGCCGACATGCTGCGCCGCGCCATGGGCAAGAAGAAGGCCGAGGAGATGGCCGAGCACCGCGCCATTTTCCGCAAGGGCGCGGCGGAGAAGGGCATCAGCCAGGAGAAGGCCGACGAGGTGTTCGACCTGATGGAGAAGTTCGCGGGCTACGGCTTCAACAAGTCGCACGCCGCCGCCTACTCACTGCTGGCCTACCACACGGGCTGGCTCAAGGTGCACTACACGGCCGAGTTCTTCTGCGCCAACATGACCGTGGAAATGGACGACACCGACAAGCTCAAGGTGCTGTTCGAGGATGCCAAGAAGAACTTCGGCATGGATTTCGAGGCGCCCGACATCAACCGGGGCCGCTACCGTTTCGAGCCGGTGACCGACAAGGTCATCCGCTACGGCCTGGGCGCCGTCAAGGGCACGGGCCAGCAGGCCATCGAGGCCATCGTCGCCGCGCGCGAGGGCCGGGGCGAAGGGGCCCAGGGCGGCACCCGGGGGCCGTTCACCAGCCTGTTCGATTTCTGCGTGCGCGTGGATCGCAGCAAGATCAACAAGCGCACCGTGGACGCGCTCATCAAGGCCGGGGCCTTCGATGCGCTCAAACAGCACCGCGCGGCGCTTTCGGCATCACTCGACCGCGCATTCGACTTCGCGACTGCAACACTGGCCAATGCCAACCAGGGTGGCCTGTTCGACATGATGGGCGACGATACCCACGGCTCCAGCACGCAGGAGCCCGATCTGGTGGACGTGCCACCCTGGGGCGTGCGCGAACGCCTGACGCACGAGAAGACGGCGCTGGGCTTCTTCCTCTCGGGCCACCTGTTCGACGAGTCCGCCCGCGAGGTGGGCCGCTTCGTGCGCACGCGTGTGGCCGACCTGGTGGACACGCGCGAGACGCAGACCATCGCCGGCATCATGAGCGACTTCCGCGTGGTCAACGGCATGCGCGGCCGGCAGGGCATCTTCGTGATCGACGACACCTCGGCACGCGTGGAGGCCTCGGCCACGGACGCCGTCATGCAGGCGCACCGCGAGCAACTCAAGGACGATGAACTGGTCATCGTCAGCGGGCGCCTGCAGCCCGGGCGCAACGGTTTCGAGGCGCGCTTCATCGTGCAGCAGGTCATGGACCTGCCCACCGCGCGCTGCCGGTTTGGCAAATACCTGCGTGTGGCGGTGGGGGATAAACCCCCGGAAGTGGCGCGGCTGCTGCGCGAGTTTGCCGCCCGGCGTGAAACCACGGAACACGGCGAGCTGCAGCACGGCCTGCGTGTGCGCCTGGGGGTGCGCTGCACGGATGGGCAGGAAGGTGCCAGCGCCGAGCTGCAACTGGGCGACGCGCACCGCACCTACCCCAGCGACGCCTCTCTGGCCGCCTGGCGTGCGGAGGCGGCCGGTGGCGACGCCGTAGTGGTGTATGAATGAAGACTGGCTTGCGACCGTTTGAAACTGCCGAACCCGTGGTCAATTTCCAGGGGCATGCAGCCGCATCCGCGGGTCGCTAGAATGAAAATCATGGCAACAAAACCACCTTCTTCCCCCCCCGCGCCCGCCGTGCACCGGCCGGCGCCGGATGACGGCGGTTCGGTCGTGCTGGAGCGGCGTGCCCAGAAGGCCAAGCCACCACAGATGTACCAGGTGCTGATGCTCAACGACGACTACACGCCGATGGAGTTCGTCATCGTGGTGTTGCAGGAGTTTTTCAGCAAAGACCGCGAAACGGCCACCCAGATCATGCTCAAGATCCACCTCGACGGCAAAGGCGTGTGCGGCGTCTATTCGCGCGACATCGCCGCCACCAAGGTCGATCAGGTGCTCGACGCGGCCCACCAGGCCGGGCATCCTCTGCAATGTATTTCCGAGCCCGTTGAATAAACGCGGCTCCGCCCCGATTTACTGTTATCCCTTACCTGCAAGCACAAAGGAGTTCACATGATTGCCCAGGAACTGGAAGTCAGCTTGCACATGGCCTTTGTAGAGGCCCGTCAGCAACGCCACGAGTTCATCACCGTGGAGCACCTTCTGCTGGCATTGCTCGATAACCCCAGCGCAGCCGAGGTGCTGCGCGCATGTTCGGCCAACATTGATGATCTGCGCGCATCGTTGTCCAACTTCATCAAGGACAACACGCCCCAGGTGGCTGGCACCGACGAGGTGGACACGCAGCCCACGCTGGGTTTCCAGCGGGTGATCCAGCGCGCCATCATGCATGTGCAGTCCACCGGCAACGGCAAGAAAGAGGTCAACGGGGCCAACGTGCTCGTGGCCATCTTTGGCGAGAAAGACTCGCACGCTGTCTATTACCTGCACCAGCAGGGCGTGACGCGCCTGGATGTGGTCAATTTCATCGACCACGGCATCAAGAAGGGCGAGCCGCCCGAGCCCGCCAAGGGCGCCGAAAACCCTTCCGAGGGCGAAGACGGCCCCGG
>DMZZ01000373.1:0-382 GCA_003484805.1 Comamonadaceae bacterium
ACCCCGAGAGCAGCGAGGAGCGCGCAGCGGCCGAGCAGCTCAACCAGCAGCTCGTGGCGCGTGCGCTGCGCCTGGGCGGCACCTGCACGGGCGAGCACGGCGTGGGCATCCACAAGATGGGCTTCCTGCTCGACGAGGCCGGCCAGGGCACGGTGGACATGATGCGCGCCATCAAGCAGGCGCTGGACCCGAAAAACATTCTCAACCCGGGGAAGATCTTCGCCCTCTGAGCACAGAACGCTATCGCAAAGATAGCTGCGAGCGCCCGATTTCATTGCGCTGCAGGCACTTTTGATTCAAAATCGGCGCGCGCTCTGTGGCGTGCTCCTGGCCTTCTACCCGTGCTCCTCTACGCACTCGATCTGTTTGGTGTGGCGGTCTT
>DMZZ01000373.1:407-4796 GCA_003484805.1 Comamonadaceae bacterium
CGCTATCCGATCTTCTGGATCAAGGACTCCGGACCGATCTACACGATTCTGGCCGCCGTCACCGCCACGCTGGTGTGGGTGCACTTCCTGCCCATCCCGATGGACGCCCTGCTCATCGCCGATGCGCTGGGCCTGGGCCTGTTCGCCATCTCGGGCGCGCAGGTGGCAGAAAAGGCGGGCTGCCAGCCCCTGGTGACCATCCTCATGGGCACGCTGACCGGCGCGGGCGGCGGGGTGGTGCGCGACATTCTCTCGGCCAAGGTGCCGCTCATCCTGCGCCAGGACATCTACGCCTCGGCAGCCATCGCTGGCATTGCGGTGTACCTGCTGCTGCGGGCCGCCAAGATGTCCACGGGCGGGGCGTTTGCGGCGGGCCTGTTCACGGTCATCGCCACACGCCTGGCCGCCATCGCGTTCGACCTGCAGCTGCCCGTCTTTGCGCTGCCGCGCTGACCGCGCGCAGGCCCGGNNTCTAGGCGCAAAACGCAGCCATAGCTCGGGCTATGGCGAGTATTTGCAACAACGAGCCGGTGTGTTTTGGCGTGCAAGGCGGGCATGAATGAAAGACTCTCAGCCTCTCAGGCGCCGAACAGCTTGTTGGCGGTTTCGGCCACCAGACGGCCCTGGTAGCGCGCGCCGTCGAGTTCGATGGCACTGGGCTGGCGCTGCCCCTGGCCGCCGGCGATGGTGGTGGCGCCGTAGGGGCTGCCACCGACCACTTCGTCGAGCGTCATCTGGCCCTGGAAGCTGTAGGGCAGCCCCACGATGACCATGCCGAAGTGCATCAGGTTGGTGATGATGGAAAAGAGCGTGACTTCCTGGCCGCCGTGCTGCGTGGCCGTGGAAGTGAAGGCCGCGCCCACCTTGCCATTGAGGGCACCTCGCGCCCACAGGCCGCCCGCCTGGTCGAGAAAGCTGGCCATCTGCGAGGGCATCCGGCCAAATCGGGTGGGGGCGCCGACGATGATGGCGTCGTAGTGTTCCAGCTCCGCCACGGTGGCCACGGGCGCGGCCTGGTCCAACTTGAAGTGGGCATTCTTGGCGATGTCCGGCGGCACCGTCTCGGGCACGCGCTTGACGTCCACCGTGGCGCCGGTGGAACGCGCGCCTTCGGCAACCGCCTGCGCCATGGTCTCCAGGTGGCCGTAGGTCGAGTAATACAGAACAAGGACTTTGGACATATGCGTTTCTCCGTGAGGTGAAAGCCTGCAAAACGGCAGGCACGGCGCGGGGCCAGCGTTCCTCCTCGGCCCGCCCGTCTACGGTGCGTAGACGTTTGCCATGGTAGGCCGATCTCTGTTTTCGTGCCGGGCTTTCGCCACCTCGCTCTGCACCATGTCCGAGAGTTCGCGCACATGGCCATCCTCGATGCCCAGCAGGTCGAGTTGCTCGTTCAGCTGGTCGAGGTAGTCCCGGTTGCTGCCGATGCTGCCGCAGGCGCTGGCGATAATGGCGGCGGTGTCCTGCAGCGAGAGGTCGTGGCGGTACTGCGGGTGGGCGGTGTTGGCCGTGAGCACCAGCGCCTCGACTCCGCCCTGCGGGGTTTCCAGCGGCAGCAGGGCCGGGCAGTAGCCGCCGCGGATCATCTCGCGCCGCCACAGCAGGCGCGATTCGGTCTCGACCAGCGCGTGGTGGATGCGGAACACCAGGCCGTGGCAGACGCCCGCCTGGCGCTGCAGTGTGAGCACCAGACCGGGACATTCGGGCGTGCCCCGGCCGATCGTGGTGGCCAGCGCAAAGCGGCGTGCAAAACCGTCGAGCCGGGCCCGGCGCACTTCGCGGAAGTGGATGCCGGGGTTCCACATCAGCGAGCCGTAGCCAAACACCCAGAGGTCTTCACCGTCGCGCCCGGCCAGCACGGCCTGGCGCGAGCGCTCGACCTCCTCGTCGGGCAGGCGCCAGTCGGGCGGCTGGCCTTGCTCGCGCGCCTGCGCGTCCCAGGCCGCCAGCACCTCATCGGTCAGGCGCAGCCCCGAGGTGTCTGTCGGCGTCAGCCGGCCCGCCAGCTCGGGAAGGTGCGTGAAGGCTCTGGGCGTCATGGGCTAATCTGCGGGCGGCGGCTGCGTTGCTAGTGTCCTGGGTTAGAAATTCGTTTCATAAAGACGCCGAGAATCGCCCCCATGCTGCGTTGCAAATCCTCGCGATAGCTACGGCTATCGCTGTGGTTTGCGCCTTGCCTGACGTCGATTTCGACATCTTTATTTCTTCAACGAACTTCCAACCCAGGACACTAGCGATCAGCTGCGGTTGCCCACGGCGATCTGGCTCAGGCGCGCGGCCTGCACAGCCTCGGCCTGCACGGTGGCGCGGTCCACCGTGGAAGGCGTTGCATTCAACTCCACCACCACATAGTTCTTGAACTGCGTGACCGCCTGGGCCGCCTCAAGGCGCACTTCGGCACGGGTGCGGGTGGACTGGAAGCTGGCTTCGATGTGGCTGCCATAAAGCTCGCCGGCCTGGGCGCCCAGCGAGGCGAAAGCGGTTGCAGCGGCAATGGAGAGGGTGCGTGCGATAGAGGTCATGGCGGGTCCTTGTTAGGTAAGAAATAACAGGTGAATGAACCGTGGCGGAGGCGCTGTGTTGCTGCGTCTTCACCATGGACTCAACTGTAAATTGTTGTGAATTATTGATAAATAACCAATTTTCCAACTTACCGTTCCAAATATAGAACCAATACCAACGCACT
This sequence comes from Comamonadaceae bacterium, assembly GCA_003484805.1. Taxonomy (GTDB): domain Bacteria; phylum Pseudomonadota; class Gammaproteobacteria; order Burkholderiales; family Burkholderiaceae_C; genus Simplicispira. The sequence goes on from DMZZ01000373.1 coordinate 3,094, forward strand.
CGATCTTGCAACGGATGGCTCCGAACCGCGCACCATGCCTTTTCGGAGCCTGTTTTGATGGGGGACTCGCTAGCGAAAACCGAAGGTTTCGCCAGATTCATCCCCAGCGAAACCCGTTCTTGCCGGTTTGCCGCCCCATGCCCGAGCCATAGGTCAAAAAGACGGCAAGAAGTCGGCCACTGGCCGCGCCTGCACCACGCCATTTCGATCCTATTTTGATAGCTTTGAACGCTTATTTACCAAGCATTTGAAGCCAAAACACTTATGTTCTGAAAACCCCTGCTGTACGCCGGGCCAGCCCGCCTCCCACCAGCGCCGCCGACACCACGCCCAGCGCCAGTGCCAGGGCCGAGCCGTGGAAGATGCCCCAGGTCAGACCCCGGTCGAGCAGCGCACCGAACACGGGTGCAGACATTGCAAAGCCCAGGTCCAGCCCCGAATACACCGTGCCGTACACGCGGCCCGTGGCTCCAGGCGGCGCGGCGCGCTTGATGAGCATGTCGCGCGAGGGGCCGGCCAGGCCCGTGCCCAGGCCGGCGAAAGCCGCCACGGCGAGTGCCGCCACGCCGGGCAGCCAGCCGCTGCCCACCAGCGCCAGCAGCGCCGCCGAACCCAGCAGGCAGATGCCGATCACCTTCTCCAGCCGCTCGACGCGGCCCACCAGGAAGCCGCCCACCACCATGCCCGCCGCACCGGCGAGCATGTAGCCGGTGACGACCAGGGCCGTGACACTGAGCGGCAGGCCGTACATGGTTTGCAGCGCGGGGCTGGCAAAACTCTGGATGGCGCTCAGGGCGCAGGTGCTCCAGAAGAAGAACGAGAAGCACAGCCACACCGACGGCAGCTTGAGGAAGGCCATAGGGTGCTCATCGGCCACGGCCTTGGCGCCGGGAGCCTGGTGCGCCCAGGCGCCCTGGCGGTCGTCCAGCGCGTCGCGGTTCCACACCATGACGGCCAGCACCAGCAGGGCCAGCAGCGCCCCACACAGGCAGGCCGCACGCCACGAGCCCGTGGCCGTGGCAATGCCCGCCATGAACACCGGCGCCGCAGCCCAGCCCAGGTTGCCGCTGATGCCGTGCACCGAAAAACCATGGCCCAGGCGCTGCGGAGACACGCGCTTGTTGAGAATGGTGAAGTCCACCGGGTGGAACGGCGCATTGCCCAGCCCCGCCAGCGCCGCCGCCAGCAGCAGCCCCGCATAACCCTGCGCCGTGCCCGCCAGCAGGCCGGCGGTGGCAAAACTCGACAGCGCAAAAAACAGCACCGGGCGCGCACCCACGCGGTCCACCAGAAAGCCCGACAGCGCCTGGCCCACGCCCGACACCACAAAGAACACCGACACCAAGAGGCCCAGCTCGGAATAGCTGAAACCGAACTCGCCAATCAGCCACGGGAACAGCGGTGGCAGCAGCATGTGAAAGAAGTGCGAGCTGCCATGCGCCAGGCCGATGAGGCCGATGGTGCGGGCGTCCTGCCGCAGGGGGGTGGGTCCGGGAGCGCTGGCGGTGGTTGCTGTCATGGGGTCATCTTAGGCAGATGCGGCGCAGCGCGTTGTCGATAGTCTGACAACCCCCTGCGGGCGGAAGCCCCAGGCCGACAGCCCTGCTTTTCTGGTGCAGGCCTTGGCGTTGACTTGCATCAATGCCCGTCGGCGCCCCTTCCGCAGAATAACCACAATCAGTTTGTGTATTTAACCTGGGGAA
>DMZZ01000026.1:0-7871 GCA_003484805.1 Comamonadaceae bacterium
TCTGCCCGGTGCCGGTGTTGCTGGTACGCGGCCAGGACACCGAATAAGCCAGGAGCGCTCAGTCCGCGCGCGTTCCGATGGAGCTGCGGGCGGCTGAACGGCCCTCAGGGCAGTGCGGTCGCGTCTTCCATCCGAATCTGCATTCTCAATGGTGGTGCCCGTGGTCGCCATGCACATGGCTGTGGGCGATTTCTTCGGCCGAAGCGGCGCGCACGGCCGTCACCTTGCAGGAAAACCGCAGCGCCTGGCCGGCCAGCGGGTGGTTGCCGTCGAGGTGCACCTCGGGGCCCTTGATTTTGACCACGTTGAACACCTGGGGCTGGCCGTCATTGCCCACACCCTGCAGCTGGCCGCCCACCTTCACACCGGGCGGAAACTCGCTCTTGGGGATGGTGCGCACCAACGACTCGTCGCGGGCGCCGAAGGCGTCTTCCATGGCAAGGTCGAGCGCAGTGGTGAACCCTGCGGCCCGGCCTTCCAGCGCGGCCTCCACCTTCGGGAAGATGTTCTCGTATCCCCCGTGCAGATAGGACAGGTGGCCCGCGTCCAGCGGTTTGCCCTGCGGCGTGGTCACCGTGTAGCTGAGGGTGACGGCGGTGTCTTTGCTGATGTTCATGCGGCGTTTTCCGGATGGCAAAACCCGTGATTGTGCCGCCTTACGGCGCGGGCAGCTCGTCGCGCTCTTGCCCGGGGTAGCGCGCAAAGCGCCACGCCTCGCTGCCATGCACCGGGTCGGCCTCCTTCCAGGGCCAGCCACCGAACTGCGTGCGGCGGTAGTCCTGCAGGGCCTGCATGATTTCCTGCTGGGTGTTCATCACGAACGGGCCGTACTGCGCCACGGGCTCGCCAATGGGCTGGCCCTGCAGCAGCAGGCACTCCACCGCCGTGCTGCCGGTGTTGACCAGCTCCCAGTCCTGCCCGGCCACCAGTTCGAGCGCGGCATGGCCCTCAATGGCCTGCGGCCCCACGGCCAAGCCGTCGCCCCCAAAGTAATACAGCATGCGCCGCGTGCCCTGGCCGCGCGCGGTCGGCAGCACCCAGCGCGCGCCGGGCTCCAGGTGCAGCGTCCAGATGGCCACATCGCTCCCGGGCTGCGCCGCCCAGGATTCGGGTGGCGGGCTCAGGGGTGCGGCAGCACCGGGCAGGGCACCGGCCACCACGGTGACGGTGGTCAGGCGCCCGGCGGCGTCGCGGTGCTGCAAGCGCGGAATGCGCTCATTCCACAGCATGGTGAAGTGCGGCGCCACCATCTTGTGGCGCGCGGGCAGGTTCAGCCAGATCTGGAAGAGTTCGAGCGGGTTGGGCCCGGTGGCGTTGAGCAGCGGGAACATCTCGGAATGCTGGATGCCTCGCCCCGCCGTCACCCATTGCACGTCGCCGCCGCCAAAGCGCGCGGCCGCGCCGAGCGAGTCGGCATGGTCGATGAGCCCCTTGCGCACCAGCGTCACGGTTTCAAAGCCCCGGTGCGGGTGACCGGGAAAGCCCGGCACCGTCTCGCCGTGGTACATGCTCCAGCCGTCCTTGCGGCTGAAGTCGCTGCCCATCTGGCGCCCTTCCAGCGAGACGGCGGGCGCGAAGGCGCCGTTGCCTGCGGGGTAGGCGTCGTCGTGGTGGGCGCAGAACAGGAACGGGTCCAGCGTGGGCCACAGCGGGCCGAGGGGCTGGGTTTGAAGGACGTGCGAGGTGGTGGTCATGACAGTGCTCCTGCGTGTATTGGAACGTCTGCGCCCGTACAAGAAAAGCCCCCGGCGCTGCAACACTGCGTTCCAACGGCGTGCTTGAACTTGAAACACCCTCGCATCAAACCGTGCGATCGTCCGCCTATTCGATGGCACCCTCGGTCATGTCGGCCGCAATCAGCCTGAACTGCTCCAGCGCCGCCTGCAGGTCTTCCACAATTTCCAGGGCAATCACACCGGGCGCGGGCAGGTTGTCGCTGTCGGCCAATGATTCGTCTTTGAGCCAGAAGATGTCCAGGCTGGTTTTGTCACGCGCCACCAACTCGTCGTAGCTGTAGGCGCGCCAGCGGCCATCAGGTGTTTCTGGCGACCAGGTGGCCTGGCGCTGGTGCCGGTTGCCCACCTGGTACAGCGCCACAAACTCGTCCAGGTCAGCGCGCGTGAGCGGGTTGGTCTTGAGCGTGAAGTGCTTGTTGGTGCGCAGGTCGTAAATCCACAGCTTCTTCGTCCACGGCGTTTCGCTCGCGCCCTTCTTCTCGAAGAACAGCACATTGGCCTTCACGCCCTGGGCATAGAACAAGCCCGTGGGCAAGCGAAGCAGCGTATGCACATCGCATTCGTGCAGCAGCTTTTTGCGGATGGTTTCACCCGCGCCACCTTCAAACAGCACGTTGTCGGGCAGCACCACCGCTGCGCGGCCGTGCGTGGTGAGCAGCGTCTTGATGTGCTGCACAAAGTTGAGCTGCTTGTTGCTGGTGGTGGCCCAGAAATCGTCGCGCTCGATGGTGTCTTTTTCGGTGCTGGTGCGGCCGTCTTCACCCACGATGACGGTGCTGCTCTTCTTGCCAAAGGGCGGGTTGGCCAGCACCACCTCATAGCGCTCGCCGGGGTCGGCGGCCAGTGCATCGCCCACCACCACGGGTACCGACTTTTCAGAGCCAATGCCGTGCAGCATCATGTTCATGGCGCACACGCGGGCCGTGGCCTGCACCAGTTCGTAGCCGGTGAAGGCCTTTTCCTTCAGGTGCTTGAGCTGGTCGCGCGTCAGGCTCTTGTGGTGGCTGGTGATGTAGTTGTGCGCGGTGAACAGAAATCCGCCCGTTCCACAAGCCGGGTCACAAATGCGCTCGGCCGGCAGCGGTGCGATGCAGTCCACCATGGCCTGGATCAGCGCACGCGGCGTGAAGTACTGGCCCGCACCGCTCTTGGTGTCTTGCGCGTTTTTCTCCAGCATGCCCTCATAGGCATCGCCCTTCACGTCCGCGCCCAGCACCGTCCAGGTTTCGGCGCCAATCAAATCGACGATCACGCGGCGCAGCTTGGCCGGGTCCTGGAACTTGTTTTGCGCCTTGCCAAAAATCAGGCCCAGCGTGCCCTTCTCTTGCCCCAGCTTCTCCAGCGCGTGGCGGTAGTGGTCAAACAGCTCGTCGCCATCCTGGGCCAGCAGCGTGGGCCAGGCATAGGCTGCTGGCACGATGCTGGGCTGGTTGTAGGGTGGTGCACTGCGCTCGTCGGCCATCTTCAGGAACAGCAGGTACGTGAGCTGCTCCACATAGTCGCCATAGCTCATGCCATCGTCGCGCAGCACGTTGCAGTAGTTCCAGAGCTTCTGGACGAGGGAGTGGGTGGTGGTGTTCATGGCGCCGGTGTTTCGTTCATACCTCTGAGCAAAGCCTGTAACTGCATGACGGCCTGCTCCGGGCTTCTGGGGTTCATTTGCCCGGGCAAGATGCCGGGCTGTTCGGTACGCGCCTGTTGCGCGATGATGGCGCTCACGCGCTCCAGGGCCTGGGTGTCGAGCTGTTCTGCAATATCGCAGCCCAGCATGCGCGCACCCGCCAGAAGATAGTCAAAGCCGTCCTCCTGCGTCCATGGCAAAAACTCGCCCCACAACCTCGCCTCGTGCCCCGTGTCAAGGTAGTGGTTCAAGATCTGTTGAAAGTCCTGCGCATCCTTGCCCGGCGAGCGGTGATGCCGATCTTGCCAGCAGACGATCTTGAGCCAGGCCAGTGCGGGCAACGACACGATAGCAGCCTGCACACCGTGTGGCAAAGCCACGTTGGCTGCAGTAGCCAGCGCCTCGCGAAAGCCGAACACGTCCATCACCACGTCCCCGGTGGGCGGCCATGCAACGTGCCGCTGCCCGGTCTCGATGGCGCCAAAGGGAACCAGGTCGATCGGCAGACCGCCGCCATGGCGCAATCGGTGTGGCAAGCCATGCACTGGCTCAAACCTCCCGGTGTGAACCAGCTGGTTGCGCAACCGCTCAAAAGTGGCCCAGTCGTTGACGGCCAGCGCAAAGTCCACATCCGTCGTTTGGCGCTGCACAGGCACCCCCCATGCATGGTGCAGGTGCAGGTGCAGGTCGCGCGCGAAGGCACCGGTGATCAGCAGGGCAATGCCCAGCGGTGCCGCCACAGCCTGCACATCGGCCACCACACGGGCATGCAGGCCGAGTTCAGCCTTGTCCGAAAGTGCCAGCAAGGTATTGCTCATACAAAACATTGGCGGTTTCAATGCAGCGGCCGTCGCCCGTGGCCAGCAAATCGGCGTACACCAGAACGGGGGGCACCACGTCGGGCCGCGGCCCGGCGGGCAGCTGGCCCCAAAAAGGTTTGCGCCACTCCAGCGTGCGCTCGGTCTGACCATGGGCCCTGGTCATGCGCTGCCTGGCCATCAGCAGGGTTGGCAAGCGCTGGGCATAGATGGTCAAGACACCGGGGCGCAGGTAGTTGGTCAGCAGGTTGGCGGCCGGCTCGCCGCCCCACAATGCCTCGGCCGGGTCCAGTGACCATTCGGCCCAGGTATCGAACCCGGGCGTGCCATACACCCCTTGCAAGGTCTTGGCACGCAGGCGGCGGGCATAGGCCTGGGCCCAGGCATCCAGCACACGGCGCGTGGCATCCAGCCGGCGGTGTTTGCCCAGCACCAGCAAGTGCCCCAACTGCTGCAAGTCCTGCAGCACTGCGGGCACCCCACCCAGGGCCACACCCGCTGCGGCAGCAATCGCCCGGTGGGGCACGTTGGCCAGCGCGGGGTCGCACAACAAGGCAAACAGAACTTTCAAACCCGCAGGCGTATCCGCCCGGCCTGCAGCGGCAGGCACGGGCTTGGTGGCAGGCTTACGGCCGGTGATGAACACCAGCGGCGCGGGCAGCCAGGCATTGCCCACGGCGTCGGCAAACGGCTGCCCTTGTGCTCGCAAGTCATCGGCCACGGGCGGCGTGACGTATTCCGCCGCCAGCACAGTGGGGTTGCCGCCCACGGCAGCCTGTTGGCGTGCCTGCATCAGTGCGGCCCCCATGGTGGCGCGCGCCAGATGGGGCGCCGGCACCACCGTGTAGTCTGCCCAGGGTTCCATGGGCCCCAGGCGCAGGGTGTATTCGCCCCCTGGCGCGGGCAATGCGTGTGCCGGCACGCCCATGGCGACCAAAGCCTGCGCCACGCGCTCGGCCAAATCAGTGGGTTGATCTGCTTCCATTGGGACGTTCAATTTTTATGAACACTTCTGTATTTTGAACAAAAAGGCCATGAGCGGGAAATTTTATGTTGTTCAACTTTAGTGAACAACATGTTTTATTGAACAAAACTCCCTTGTGGCCCTTGTTCAAGCCGCTTGTGCGCCATCAGCCCGCCCCGTGTACGGCCATCAGCACCGGCATGCTCATTTGAGCAAATGAGCATCTGGCGCCCGTATTCATTTCGCAAACAGCTATCAATACAGTAGCGAAACACGCGTCCCCGCAGGCACCCATCACCCCGCCTTTGCGGCCTGGGATGCCCCCGTCCCTGCAAACGCCTGGGCCAGCGTCGCCTGCCGCAGCGCCTGCGCGCGCTGGAGGTTGGCGTCCACCTCGGCTTCGACTTCGCGGAGGATGGACAGGTGGCGGTCGACTTCGGCGACGATGCGGGCTTGTTCTACCAGCGGTGGCAAGGGAACGCATACTGCCCTTACCAAGCTCAAATTCAGATTTGGCTGAACTCCACCAGATGCGAACTTGCGCATCTCTTCGTAGTTGAGCTCCAGAAAGTGGCGCAGATAACCACGGATGGACGAATCAACCTGCAATGCAGCCAAAGCCTGATTTGTCGATGCCGGAATGCGTAGCTCAGTGCATTTACCTCGTGTCTTGCCCTCGCCATACATGGCGATCAGAAGCGTGCCAATCGGATAGAGCGTGAGGTTGGTTTCTGCAAGTGCCAGCGTGGTCACGAACTCGGATGCCTGATCAACGTAGTCCCCATTCACTACACTGCTCGTGACCCAGGGCACATCGCCATCGTTCCAATACGCAGCCTTGTCGCGCTTTGGAGTCGCGCCAGTTCCAACATCAGCCAACTGATCATTGCTGGCCCACGTCCAACCTTCAGGCAAAGGCGTATCGGCTGTTGGCGACTCAGGCGTTTTCCACTTTCCACGCCCAGACCGCTTCGCCCTTCGCTCCTCAAGAATCCGCTGCAAAAGCTGTTCACCGGTCTCGTAGGTGCGGCCTTCGCGGCGGGCCAGGGTGGCTTCGGTTTCTACGAGGCGGCCTTCGACGGCGGCTTTGAGGACGGAGGCTTTGTAGCGTTTGAGGTTGGCTTTGACGCGCCGGAGGCTGGCGACGGCTTCGTCGAGGCGGGAGAACTGTTTTTCGAGTTCGGCGACGATTTCGTGCTGCACATCCAGCGCTGGCAGAGGAATCTCCGCGCTTTCCAGAAAACGCACTGGGCACCCGGCGCAAACCCACCGCACCCGTCATGTGCCGAGCGGCCTCCTTGCGAAACGTCTGGCTGGAAACAAACTGATAGACGTAGTGCGGGTCAACGCCCTCGCGTGGCCGCAAGACGTGAAATTCGGTAGAGCCAAACCCCATGCCGTTCTTGAGATTGCGGGCCACGGCCATCTTGCCGTTTTCCATGCACGGCGTGACCTTGGCAAAGAGCACATCGTTCTCGCGGAAGTGTGCGTAGCCCTTCTTCACTTCTGCATACGGGCGCACGGTGCTGGCATCCATGCTGCCGTCAGCCGCGCCGACTGCAGCCATGGGTACAAACGAAACCTGTGTGTCGTCGGAAAGCTGTGACCGGTCGATTTTTGGGTTGACCGCAACCGCCTCACTCAACGGAACAATCCTCACGCCGCCAACTCCCGATTCAATTCCTCAATCACCTGGGGCAGTTCCGCGCCAAAGAGCTGGTGCACCTTGCCCAGGCCGCCCTGGGCGTTGAAGGGGGCGTATTCAAAGTCGTCTATCTCAATGCCAAGGTTGGCGGCGATGTGGTCGCGGATCATTTCCAGCCAGTGTTGTTGTTCTGCGGTAAAGGGCTTGCCGTGCTGGGCCAGCCAGGCTTTGAAGTTGGCCTGCACGCGCTCGGGGTAGGGCACCAGTTCGTTGGTCTGCTGCATGGCAAAGCGCACCAGGCTGACCAGGTCGGTCAACAGGCGGCGCTGCGTGGCGCCTTTCACTGCGCCTTTGCGCAGGGTGGCGTAGGCCTGCCACAGGGCGCCTTCGTCGATGTTCAGCGGCGGGGCGTGCAGAGCGTCGGCCAAGGCTTGTACGTCTTCAAACCTGAGCGGTGCACGCGTGGGGCGGCTGTACAGGATTTGCAGGGCGGTGATTTCGTCTTTGTGCTGGGCAATGAACTGCTCAAAGCTCTGCACCAGCGCGGTGGCCCTATCACTGCCTTCGCTGAAACCGGCGTGCAGCAGGGTGTCTTGGGTGACCGTGTCGATCACCAAGTCTGCTTTTTGCTTCATTTTCAATAGCTGCTCGCGCAATGCGGGTGCGGCAAAGGGCTTGATTGCATCCCTTAACCGCTGCTCGGCCTCGGCGGGCGGCATGTCTTGCGTGGCGTCTATGTTCAGCGCTTCCACAATGCTGCGCGCCAGGTCGCGCAGGGTTTTGCCGCCGCTCAGCTCCGCCACCTTGGCCTGGTCGGCCTCGCTGGCGTCTTTGCCCAGCCGGGCCAGGCGGGCGGCGATGCTGCTCAGCACCTCGTCTTCCACGTTCCCTAATATTACTGTGTCATGAATATGGCATCATGAATCCTCTTAACTCTTTTTGTGAGGGACGATGAGTGCAAGTGAACGGTTTGACCAGTACATGGCGCATTTGTCGCAGGCGCTGAGACACGCAGATCGCCACGCAGGTCTCAAGGGTTATTGCACAGGTTTGATGCTGCCGCTATCGCGTAAGAGTGTGGAGCCCA
>DMZZ01000035.1:0-7139 GCA_003484805.1 Comamonadaceae bacterium
TGTACCCTTCTCGATGAGCAACAGCGAGACGCCGCCAAAACCCGCCTCGCCGGTGCGCACAGCCACCGTGTAGTAGTCGGCACGCTCGCCCGAGGTGATGAAAGTCTTGGAGCCGTTGACCACATAGTGATCGCCATCACGCACCGCGCGCGTCTTGAGGTTGGCCACGTCCGAGCCGCCGCTGGGCTCGGTGATCGCCAGGGCGATGATCTTCTCGCCCGCAAGCACCTGCGGCACCACCCGCTGCTTGAGTACGTCCGAGCCCATGCGCCAGACCGGCGGCAAGCCGATGTCCAGCGAACCCAGGCTGGCGACAAAGCCGCCCGAGCCGCTGCGCATCAGTTCCTCACTGGCCGCCACCTTCAGAAACACGTCCTGCTCGCCAGAACCACCAAACTCGGTGGGGTGGCCAATACTCAGCAGGCCCAGGCTGCCCGCCTGCTGGTAGACCGCGCGGGGGAAGGTGCCCGCCTCTTCCCATGCGTCGATGTTCGGTTTGACGGCTTCGGTGACGAAACGGCGCATGGTGTCGCGCACCATGCCATGGGTATCGTTGAAGTAATCGACGTACACCTTGCTCAAAGCTGGGTCACGCATCCTCGAACCTCCCGCCGTCCCGGGCCATGTTGACGACGATGGCCGCAGGCTCGAAGCGCGCGCCATGCCGCTGCGCCAGTTCGCGCGAGCGTTCCACGAAGCGCTGCGCGCCCATGGCGTGGATGAACTGCAGTGCCCCGCCCTGGTGCGGTGCGAAGCCCCAGCCAAAGATGGAACCGATGTTGGTGTCTGCCACGGAGCGCACCACGTTTTCCTCGAAGCATCGCGCCGCCTCGTTGGCCTGGATGAACATCAGACGGTCCATCAGTTCCTGCTGCGCGGGCTGGTCGGCGCGCGGTGGATAGAGTTTGGTGAGGTCTGGCCACAGGGTCTTTTCCTTGCCCTGGTAGTCGTAAAAGCCCTTGCCTGCCTTCTTGCCGACACGTCCGAGTTCACCACCGAGCTGGCGCAGCACCGCCTCTGCGGGATGGACAGGGTAGCTCTTGCCTTCGGCTTCCAGATCGCGGCGCGTCTGGTCGCTGATGTGCAGCGACAGGCTCAGCGAAACCTCGTCCTGCAGTGCCAGCGGCGGCATGGGCATGCCGGCCTTGATGCCTGCCACCTCGATGGAGCGTGGATGCACGCCCTCGGCGAGCATGGCGATGCCCTCCATCACATACGTGGCGAACACGCGTGAGGTGTAGAAGCCCCAGCTGTCATTGACCACGATCGGTGTTTTGCCGATCTGCTGCACATAGTCAAAGCCGCGCGCCAGCGTTTCGTCGGAGGTTTTCTCGCCCACGATGATCTCGACCAGCGGCATCTTGTCTACGGGCGAGAAGAAATGCAGGCCGATGAAGTTCGCCGGGCGGCTGCTGGCCTGGGCCAGGCCCGTGATGGGCAGCGTCGAGGTGTTCGAGGCGTACACGGCACCGGGCGCGGTGACGGCTTCAGCCTTTCGCGTGCATTCGGCCTTGATGGCGCGATCCTCGAACACGGCCTCAATCACCAGGTCACAAGCCTGCAGGTCTTCGTAGCGCGTGGTGGGCAGGATGCGCGCGAGCAACGCGTCGCGCTTGTCCGGCGTGGTCCTGCCGCGCGCAAGCGCCTTGTCCAGCAGACCTTGCGAGTAGGCTTTGCCCTTCTCGGCGTTCTCTTGCGTGGTGTCGAGCAGCACGACGTCGATGCCCACCTTGGCCGAAACGTAGGCGATGCCCGCGCCCATCATGCCCGCGCCCAGGATGCCGACCTTGCGGACCTTGCCAGCGGGCACATCCTTGGGCCGCGACTGGCCCTTCTTGATGGCATTGAGCTGGTACCACAGCGTGCCGATCATGTTCTTGCTGACCTGCGAGACGATACAGGCTGCGAAGTAGCGCGACTCCACCTGCAAAGCGTTGTCGATGTCGAGCAGGCAGCCCTCGAACAGGCAACTCATGATGTGCGTGATGGCCGGGTAGTTGCCATGGGCCTTGGCATTGGCCATGGACGGCGCGATGGCCAGCATCTGCACTACGGCGGGGCTCTTGCTGTCGCCCCCCGGAATGCGGAAGCCCTTGGCGTCCCAGGGCTGCACGGGCTTGGGGTTGGCCAGGCACCATTCGTGCGCCTTCTGCAGCAGTTCCTCGCGCGAGGCAGCCAGGTCGTTCACGATGCCCAGTCCCTTGGCCTTGGCGGCGCTCAGTTCGGTGCCCTGGGTGATGAGTTCAAAGCTCTTCTGGATGCCGATCAGGCGCGGAAGGCGCTGGGTGCCGCCAGCGCCCGGCAGCAGGCCGAGCTTCACCTCGGGCAAACCGAGCTTGAATTTAGGATCATCGAGCGCAAAACGGGCATGGCAGGCCAGTGCCAATTCCAGGCCGCCGCCCAGCGTGGTGCCGTTCAGGGCAGCCACCACGGGTTTGCCGCATTTCTCCATGCGACGCATCAGGGCCTTGAGTTCTTCGCCGAGCTGGAACGCCTGCTCGACGGTGGTGATCTGGCTGAGTTGGTCAATATCGGCGCCCACGATGAAGGTGGGTTTGCCGGAGGTGATGACCAGGCCTTTGAGGGAGTCTTCTTTCTCCAGCCGCTCCAGAAGGGTGGCGAAGCCGCCCAGCAGCTCGGGCGTGAGCACATTCATCACGCGGCCAGGCTGGTCGAAGGTGACCAGGCCGATGCCGCTGGCGTCCACTTCGAAGGCAATGGTGTTGTTCTGTGTCATGGGTTGGCCTTTCCTCAAACGCGTTCGATGATGGTGGCGATGCCCATACCGGCACCGACGCACAGGGTGGCCATGGCTGTGGCTTTGCCGGTGCGTTCCAGCTCGTCCAGTGCCGTACCNNAGGATGATGGCGCCCGTGGCACCCAGGGGGTGGCCCATGGCGATGGCACCGCCGTTGACGTTCACGCGGTCGAGCTGCACGCCCAGGTCGCGCGCTGTCTTCATGGGCACGGTGGCGAAGGCCTCGTTGATTTCCCACAGGTCGATGTCTGACGCCGACATGCCCGCCTTGGCCAGCGCCTTGCGGCACGCAGGCGTGGGACCGGTCAGCATGATGGTGGGCTCGGAGCCGATGACGGCACACATGCGTACCCGGGCACGGGGCTTGAGGCCTGCCTTTTCGCCCGCAGCCTTGCTGCCCAGCAGCATCAACGCCGCGCCATCGACGATGCCCGAGGAGTTGCCCGCGTGGTGGTGGTGGTAGATCTTTTCGATGGTGGTGTACTTGTCCAGCGCCGTGGAATCAAAACCCATGGTGCCCATCATTTCGAACGAGGAATTGAGCTTGGCGAGCGATTCGACCGAGGTACCCGGGCGGATGGTTTCGTCGCGGTCCAGCAGAATCATGCCGTTGATGTCCCTGACGGCCACAACGGAACGGTTGAAATGGCCCGCAGCCTGCGCGGCCGCAGCGCGGCGGTGGGATTCAGCGGCAAAAGCATCCAGATCCTGGCGACCGAAGCCTTCGAGCGTGGCGATGAGGTCGGCACTGATGCCCTGCGGAACAAAGGCTGTGCCGCTGTTGACGCGCGGATCCATGACCCATGCGCCACCGTCGCTGCCCATGGCCCAGCGGCTCATGGACTCGACGCCGCCGGCGACAACCATGTCTTCCATGCCCGACAGGATCTTGGCTGTGGCCAGGTTCACGGCCTCCAGGCCCGAGGCGCAGAAGCGCGACAACGTCACGCCCGCCACGGTTTGGGCCCAGCCCGCGTCCAGCACGGCGGTTCGGGCGATGTCGGCGCCCTGCTCGCCCACAGGGGTGACGCAGCCCAGCACCACATCATCGACCAGCGTGGTATCAAGCCGGTTGCGCTCTTGCAGCGCCTGCAGCAGCGTGCGCAGCAGCCAGACCGGTGTGGCCTGGTGCAGGCGGCCGTCCTTCTTGCCCTTGCCACGCGGCGTGCGCACGGCGTCGAAAATATAGGCTTCAGTCATGGAAGCTCCTTGTTGAGTGAACGGGTTTGCGGTCTGGCATCACAGGAAGCGTGAAGCCAGCTCTTTCATGATTTCGTTCGTGCCGCCGTAGATGCGCTGCACGCGCGCATCGGCATACAAGCGGGCGATGACGTATTCCTTCATGTAGCCATAGCCGCCAAAAAGCTGCAGGCATTCATCGATCAGCTTGCACTGGTTGTCGGTGATCCAGTATTTGATGAGGGCGGCACGGTCCACACCGAGCTCGCCCTTGAGGTGTGCGACCATGGCCGCGTCGACCAGCGCGCGCGAAGCCATCAGCAGTGCCTGGCATTCAGCCAGCTTGAAGCGCGTGTTCTGAAACGCAAAGACAGGCTTGCCGAAGGCCTTGCGCTCCTTCGTGTACGCCAGGGTTTCCTGCATGGCCAGCTCCATGGCGGCGATGCCGGCCACGGCGACGATCAGGCGCTCCTGCGGCAATTCCTGCATCAGCTGGATGAAGCCCATGCCTTCGTGCGCGCCCAGCAGGCTGGAGGCGGGAACGACCACGTCATCAAAAAACAGTTCAGACGTGTCCTGGGACTCCATGCCAAGCTTGTCGAGGTTGCGGCCGCGGCGAAAGCCCTGTACCTGGTCGGTCTCGACCACCATCAGCGACATGCCCTGCGCTCCCTGGTCCTTGTCGGTCTTGCAGACCACAATGACGAGGTTGGCCAGCTGGCCATTGGTGATGAAGGTCTTGCTGCCATTGATGCGGTAGCTGTCACCTTCGCGGGTGGCCGTGGTGCGCACACCCTGCAGGTCCGAACCCGTGCCGGGCTCGGTCATGGCGATGGCGCCAATCAACTCGCCCGTGGCCAGGCGGGGCAGCCAGCGTTTTTTCTGCTCTTCGGTTCCGTGGTTCAGGATGTAAGGCGCCACGATGCCCGAATGCAGCGAGCCACCAAAGCCCGAAATGCCCGCCGAACCCTGGGCCAGGATCAGCACCGCCTCGTGGCCAAAGTCACCTCCCGCGCCGCCGTATTCTTCGGGCATGGAAGCACACAGAAAGCCGTTGGCCCCGGCCTCTTCCCAGGCCTGCCGCTCCATCATGCCGGCCTGGCGCCAGGCTACGTCCTTGGGAGCCCATTGCTCCTTGAAGAATCGGCTGGCCGAGTCGTACAGCATCTGGTGCTCTTCAGTCATCCAGGCGGGGGCGAAATTTTGAATAGCCACGGGGTCAAATCCTCATGTGATTGCGTTCAAGGGCCGAGGGGAGCGTCATGTTGATCAATAGGTAATAGAAATTACCGCAATTTTGATGCTATGGCGATACTGAATTCCCCACTCTTCCATCTGCGCCGTATGTCTAGAAGTCTTGATAAATTCAGGGTGACGCAGCAGTACGCATCTTGACCCTTACGAAATGGGAAGACAAGCTGACGCAGTCTATTTCTACTGCCATGGGATGCATTTGGTAATATCGGTTTCCATGAAAGAGAGAGCCATCGCCCCCAAGCTTTCCGGTGCGGCACCACCGCCGCCCAGCCCGCAGGATCAGCGCGCCCCGCTGGCCCGCATGCGCAGCGACACCCTGACCCGGATCGAGAAGGCCGTTCTGAACCTGTTCTCCTGCCGCGACTTCCATGAAGTGGGCCTGATCGACGTCGCGCGGGCGGCCAATGTGTCGCTGCAGACCATCTACAAGTACTTCGGCAGCAAAGAAGTGCTGGTTTACACCATGCTCGACGTGATGCTGGGCCGCCTGGCCGAGCGCATGATCGACCACCTGCAAGGCATTGATGACGCCCGCGAGCGCTTGCGCAAGACCTGCTGGGTCACGCTGGACTACATGGACAAGCACCCGGCCGTGATGCTGCTGATGTTCACCGCCGTACCGGTATCACGGCACAAGAACATCGGCATCTACGAAAGCCGCGAGCTGATGGGCGCCTTCCTGGGCGTTTTCAAGGACGGTCAGGCACGCGGAGTGCTGAACAACAGCGTGTCCAGCAAGGTGCTTCTGGATGTCTTCATGGGAATGATGGGGCGCGTGGTGCTGATGCACATCGTGCGCGGGGAGAAGCAACCGCTGACCGGACAGTTCAATGAACTGTTCCACATCCTGTGGCGGGCCATGTCGGCCGATGACAGGGCATATCTGCCAGGGAACGCCTGACGAATCACTGGTGGGTCCTGACGGTCTCGAACCGCCGACCTACTCCGTGTAAAGGAGCCGCTCTACCAACTGAGCTAAGGACCCAACAAAAAACCCAGCAACGCTGGGTTTTTGAAAATGGTGGGTGATACATGGATCGAACATGTGACCCCTGCCGTGTGAAGGCAGTGCTCTACCGCTGAGCTAATCACCCGTCGCCACCCCATAAGGGCTTGCGATGCTGTCGGCCAACGTGGTGGGTGATACATGGATCGAACATGTGACCCCTGCCGTGTGAAGGCAGTGCTCTACCGCTGAGCTAATCACCCGTTGTCGCTGCGACAGCCTTCTATTATGGCACAGCTTTCAGCCCGTCTGAATGGCTCGCCAAATTGTTTTGCCTCCGCTGGCCTTGTCGATCTGCGCCAGATTCTGCTCGTGGGCCGCCAGTTCCTGCTCATTGGCCTGCAGCACTTGCAGCACGATGCGGCTCAGGTCCACGCTGGCCACCACGGGCCCGGTGGAACTGTCGGAGGCATCGTCGGAAATCAGGAGCGCATCCTGACCACGCGTGAGGTTGATGTAGACATCGGCCAGCAGTTCGGCGTCCAGCAAGGCTCCGTGCAACGTGCGGCAGGAGTTGTCCACGCCCAGGCGATCGCACAGTGCATCAAGCGAGTTGCGCTTGCCGGGATACAGCTCCTTCGCCATGGCCAGGGTATCCGTGACCTCGGCGACGAAAGTCCGAAACGGCGGACGCCCCGTCAGTTCGAGTTCCTTGTTGAGGAAGCTGACGTCAAAGGCTGCGTTGTGGATGATGATTTCGGCGCCCTGCAGATAGTCCAGCAGTTCGTCTGCCACTGCCTCGAATTTGGGCTTGTCGCGCAGGAATTCGTTGCTGATGCCGTGCACCTTCAGCGCATCCTCATGGCTGTCACGCCCGGGGTTCAGGTAATAGTGCCGGTTGTTGCCGGTGAGCTTGCGCGCCACCAGCTCCACACAGCCAATCTCGATGATGCGGTCGCCCCCGTCGGCAGAAAGGCCGGTGGTTTCCGTGTCCAGAAC
>DMZZ01000035.1:7176-8146 GCA_003484805.1 Comamonadaceae bacterium
GCAGATCTTCCTCTTCCTCCTCGGCGTCGTTCAGCGAAGCAAAGCCTTCGCGCACGATGACGTGGCAGGTCGTGCAGGCGCAACTCATGTCGCAGGCATGCTCGATGTTGATGCGGTGCTCCAGCAAGGCTTCGCAGATCGAGGTGCCGGCGGGTGCGGTGATCTCGGCGCCCTGGGGGCAGTATTCGGCGTGGGGCAGTATCTTGATGACAGGCATGGCTTGCTCGGGGTGTTCGTTGTCAAAGGGTCTGCACGTTCTTGCCCGCCAGAGCCTGGCGAATGCCACGGTTCATGCGCTGCGCAGCAAAAGGCTCGGTATCCTTGGCAAGCGCCTGGGTGGCGGCCTCCAGCTCCGCGGCATCCGATGCCGTGGCCATCAGGATACGCAGGGCCTCCATCCGCGCATCGATCGCAGCCCGGTCGTCCTCGGTCAGCAGATCTGCGTCGGCGTCGAGCGCGCTTTGGGTGGCGATCAGCATGCGGTCGGCGTCCACGCGGGCTTCGACCAGCGCACGTGCCTGCATGTCCTGCGCCGCCGTGGCAAAGCCCTCCTGCAACATGCGGGCGATCTGCTCGTCGCTCAGGCCGTAAGTGGGCTTGACGTCGATACGGGCCTCGACACCGCTGATCTGCTCGCGTGCATCCACGCTCAACAGCCCATCGGCATCCACGGTGAAGGTGACCCGAATGCGGGCGGCCCCGGCCACCATGGGCGGAATGCCGCGCAGCTCGAAGCGTGCCAGGCTGCGGCAGTCCTGCACCAGGTCGCGCTCACCCTGCACCACATGGATCGCAAGAGCCGTCTGGCCGTCCTTGTAGGTGGTGAAATCTTGCGCCTTGGCCGTGGGAATGGTCTCGTTGCGCGCCACGATGCGCTCGACCAGTCCGCCCATGGTCTCGATGCCCAGCGACAACGGAATCACGTCGAGCAGCAACAGGTCGCCGGCCATGTTGTTGCCCGCGAGCTGAT
>DMZZ01000092.1:0-13131 GCA_003484805.1 Comamonadaceae bacterium
GGCAAGTCGTCCCGGCAACGGCGCTTGGTGCAGTCGGCCGACGATCGCTTGCTGTCGGCATCCGCGCCATGGCGCCTGCCTTCACCACGCTGGTTCACGATTTCGCCAGTCTGCGGATTGACGTAGAGCTTGACCCGGTCGCCTTGGCGGTCGGTCGCGCGTGCCTCATAGCCACCCCGTTCACGCTCTATTTTTTCCACATTGCGATAACCCGCGGCCTCCAGTTTTTCATGCACCTGGGGGATGGAGAGCCACTGGCGCTCGGCCGCCGACATGGGCCGGTTTTCTCCCGCAATGGACGGTGCCAGCATTACGCCCCCGACAGCGAGGGCGCTGCCCAGCGCCAGGGAAGTGAGAAGGGTTGCGATTTTCATGGTGCAAATCTCCGTTGAATCAATGGGTTGTCTGGCTTCAGTCGTTGAAATAGCCTTGCTCGGCATCGGCGTGGCACGCCACACAGTTGGCTTTAGTTCGGACATCCTTGTGCTTCCACTCCCATGCCGGCACTTTGCGGTGCTCGCTCGTCCACTTGGGCAATTCGGTGATGCGCAAGGGCGCCTGGCTGGCCGTGACTCCGCGCATCAGCTTCTCGCTGTAGCGGCGACCGCCCGCATCGGCGGCGTTGGCGACGAGGTACTGCGTGACCTGCCGGGCCAGTTCCGGGTCGATGCTGGCGTCATCGCCGAAGTGGTTTTTCAGGTCGGCCATCATGCGTGTCCAGGAGCTGGCAGGCAGCATCGACGCAGGGAAGGCGAGGTGGCAACTGCCGCACTCCTCCTTGACCACCCCATTGCTGACCGGTGGATAAAAATGACTGCCTCCAGCCTGCGCACGATTGAGCACAACAGCAGAGAAACCAAGAACCAGAAGGCCCAGGGCCAGCGGACGGTAGGGAATGTGCATGGTCAACTCCTGAAGAGGGATGGTTTTTATTGGCTCAGCATGAACGCCAGCCAGTCGCCCTTTTCCCGTGCATTGCACGGGCGGCCCAGCACTTCGGTGCAATTGCGTTTGAACCACTTTTCCACCTTGGCGGGATCGGTGTAGCGCATGGGGGTTGCCGACACGGCCACCGGATCAATCGGTTTGCCGGCCAGGGTGCGACCGGCTGCGCGTGTGTCTTTGCCGTGGCAGGTGGTGCAGCTGGGCGTGTCGGGCTTGCCACCTGTGAAGGTCTGCGTATGCAGTGCCCTGCCCCGCTCTGCCGAGAACCCCGAAAACGCCGGATCAACCGTTTTGGCGGCCACGGCCCACTGATTGAGCTGGCTTTCGCGCGGACCGGCGATGCCTGGGCCTGACAAGCCCAGTACCAGGGCTGCGGCAAGCAGGGGGATGGTTCGGTTGGGATGCATGGAAACTCCTCGGTGAATGTGTGCTGGGAGTTACTATGCGCAAGGTCGCCTGAACAGAACGTGAATCGGCTGTTCATCCTGCATTCATGTGAGCACGTCTATAAATCGGGCTACAGGACCCAGAAAGGGGGCCTTTGCGATGCACTACCGAATTTCCAATCGCCTTCTGGCCATGCTGCGTGTGCTGCTCGGCACCCTTCTTGGGGTGTGCGTCAGCACCGCCAGCCTGGCCGACGAGGACCACGACCGCGCGCGCAAGGCGCTGGAGGCTGGCGAGGTTCTGCCACTTCGAGCCATTCTTGAACGGGTGGAGCGCGATCACCCTGGACAGGTCATTGACGTGGACCTGGAGAAAGAACGCAAGGGTGAGATCCAGCGCTGGATCTACGAGATCAAACTGGTGCGCCCAGGCGGCGCACTGGTCAAACTCAAGATCAATGCACGCGATGGCTCGCTGCTCAGTGAAAAGACCCGACAGTCGACCGTCAAACCGGGGGATCGCCACTGATGCGAGTTCTGCTTGTGGAAGACAACCCCACGCTGCTGGCCCAGCTGGCCGATGGCGTGTGCAGCGCCGGATATGCCTTTGACCTGGCCCGCAACGGCGTCGATGCCCACTTCATGGGCGATACCGAGCCCTACGATGCCGTGGTGCTCGACCTGGGCCTGCCGCAGCTCGATGGCCTCTCCGTGCTACGCAAATGGCGAGGCGCCTCGCGCAACATGCCCGTGCTGATTCTGACCGCGCGGGATAGCTGGCATGAAAAAGTGGCCGGCATCGACGCCGGGGCCGACGACTACCTGACCAAGCCGTTTCACATGGAGGAGTTGCTGGCAAGGCTGCGCGCGCTGATCCGCCGTGCGCATGGCCACGCCAGCGCGGAACTGGTGTGCGGCCCGGTCACGCTCGACACCCGCAACCACCGCGCCACCGTGGCCGGTCAGGCGCTGACGCTCACCAGCCACGAATACCGCGTGCTGGCCTATCTGATGCACCACCCTGACCAGATCATTTCTCGCAACGATCTGGTCGAACATCTCTACGCCCAGGATTTCGACCGCGATTCCAACACCGTTGAAGTGTTTATCGGCCGCCTGCGCAAGAAATTGCCTCCCGGCCTGATCGAAACCGTGCGCGGCCTCGGATACCGCCTCACCTGCCCGCCATGACACCCTCCGGTCTGCGCAAATCGCTGCGCATTCGTTTGCTGGCAGGTACCCTGTTCTGGATTGCAGCCTCCATTGCTCTCTCTGGCTGGGGCCTGAGCAACATGTTCCGCCAGCATGTGGCAAGCCAGTTTCACGCTGAACTGCGCACCCACCTGGATCAACTGACCGCCCACATCATCCTGGATGCGCAGGGGCGCCCCGTGCTCACCCAGCCCATGAGTGATCCCCGCCTGGGCCGCCCCTACTCAGGCTACTACTGGCAAGTTGACCTGATGGAAACCTCCGGCGGAGCAGCCGAAGCGCCCACCCAAGGACAATTACGCTCGCGTTCGTTATGGGACCACGTATTGCAGGTGCCACCCGATGCACCGAAAGATGGAGAGATTCACCAGCACCGTGTGATGGGCCCGGAAAACAAGATGCTCAGCATGGTGGAACGCAGCGTGGTTCTTGGTGACACCAGCGGTGAGATAACCGGCAAATTGCGTCTGATTGCCGCAGCCAGTGAAAGCTTCATGGAAGAGCCCGTGGCACGCCTGAACAGCACCCTGTGGCTGGCGCTGGGTGTCCTCGGAGCAGGGTTGGTGCTGGCAGCACTGGTGCAGGTGGTGGTGGGGCTGGCGCCGCTGCGCAGCCTGCGCACCGCTCTGGCCAGGGTCCGGAACGGCGAATCGCAACGGCTGGAAGGCGATTTCCCGGGTGAAATCACGCCTCTGATCGACGAATTCAACACTGTGCTGGGCCACAACGCAGAAGTCGTGCAACGCGCCCGCACGCACGCGGGAAACCTGGCGCATGCGCTCAAGACGCCCTTGAGTGTGCTGGCCAATGCAGCCCATGCCTACGGCATGAATCCTGAAACGGCCGAACTGGCACGGCTAGTGAACGAACAGGTCAGCGTGGCCCGCAAGCATGTCGACTACCACCTGGGCCGCGCGCAGACGGCTGCCACCCAGCGCATTCCCGGCAGCAGAACGCCGCTGCGGCCCATTTTGGATGGGCTTGTTCGCGTGATGCACCACATTCACGCCGATCAGGACCTTCAATTTAATATCGAGTCCATCCCAGCCTCGCTGGACTTTCGCGGTGAAGCACAGGATCTGCAGGAAATGCTGGGCAATCTGCTGGACAACGCATGCAAATGGGCCTCCCGGACGATCAGCGTGGCCATCCGCATCGCACCCGGCACCTTCACCATCCTGATCGACGATGACGGCCCAGGGCTGACACGGGAACAGCGCACTTCAGTGGTGCAACGGGGGGTGCGGGCCGATGAAAAAATCCCCGGCTCAGGGCTTGGCCTGTCCATCGTGGATGATCTGGCACGGCTGTATGGTGGAGAATTCGAGCTGGGCGAATCCCCGCTGGGAGGCTTACGTGCCGCGCTGACCCTGCCTGCCAGCAATCCTGCATCCTGAACAACACCACCGGGCGCTGGGCTTTTCTCCCGGAACCCCTCGAGACGACACGAATCCGATGCGCCCATGAAAAATCCCCGCACAGCTTGACGCTGGCGGGGATTTCTTGGTTTCGTCTCGGCAAAGGCCCCCGAATGGGGCCCTGAGCGACGAAAAGGTCCTATCAGTTGGCGCGGGTGCCGACCACTTCGATTTCCACGCGACGGTTCTTGGCGCGGCCTTCCTTGGTCTTGTTGTCAGCCACGGGCTGCTTTTCGCCCTTGCCTTCAGTGTAGACGCGGTTCTTTTCGATGCCCTTGGACACCAGGTAAGCCTTCACGGCTTCGGAACGGCGCACCGACAGCTTCTGGTTGTAGGCATCAGAGCCCACGGAGTCGGTGTGACCCACGGCGATGATGACTTCCAGGTTGATACCCTTGACCTTGGAAACCAGGTCATCCAGCTTGGCCTTGCCTTCGGGCTTCAGAACAGCCTTGTCGAAGTCAAAGAAAGCGTCAGCAGCGTAAGTCACCTTGGTGGCCACTGCGGGAGCGGGTGCAGGAGCTGCAGCAGGAGCTGCGGCAGGAGCAGGAGCTGCCGCAGGAGCCGGTGCGGGTGCAACAGCAGGAGCGGGAGCGGGAGCTGCCAGAGCACCGTCGCAGCCGACAGCTGCCGTGGCGGGTGTCCAGAAAGCATCGCGCCAGCACAGTTCGTTGGTGCCGTTCTTCCAGACCAGCTCGTTGGTGCCGTTCTTCCAGTTGTCAACGGTTTGTGCGCCAGCGGCGGTTGCAAGCGCTGCGGA
This sequence comes from Comamonadaceae bacterium, assembly GCA_003484805.1. Taxonomy (GTDB): domain Bacteria; phylum Pseudomonadota; class Gammaproteobacteria; order Burkholderiales; family Burkholderiaceae_C; genus Simplicispira. Next base: position 4,722 of record DMZZ01000092.1, read on the forward strand.
AGCAATAAGCATTGCCACTTTGTTCAGTTTCTTCATTGGTTCTCCTCAGGGGGAAAAAGCCGCAGCCGCGCTGCGAATTCAGGACGTCGCCGGTGACCATCACCAAAAACGTTGAAATTGATTGTGCCATACGTAACCGGGGCGTGTTGCCCCGTGCGTTGCCCTTGCCGTAGGACAAATGCGCAATTGCCCGAATGTGTTGCGCACCGGCCACAAGCGCTTGCGCCTAAAATGGCCGTCCTTGCTGTCATTCCGCCTGTCCCATGACCCAGTTCGCCAAAGAAACCCTGCCCATCAGCCTTGAAGAGGAGATGCGCCGCAGTTACCTGGATTACGCCATGAGCGTGATCGTGGGCCGGGCCTTGCCGGACGCGCGCGATGGCCTCAAGCCGGTGCACCGGCGCGTGCTGTTCGCCATGCACGAACTGAACAACGACTGGAACCGGCCGTACAAGAAGTCTGCCCGTATCGTCGGCGATGTGATCGGCAAGTACCACCCGCATGGCGACAGCGCGGTGTACGACACCATTGTGCGCATGGCCCAGGACTTCTCCTTGCGCCACATGCTGGTGGACGGCCAGGGCAACTTCGGCTCTGTGGACGGCGATAACGCTGCCGCCATGCGTTACACCGAAATCCGGCTTGCCAAAATAGCCCACGAAATGCTGGCCGACATCGACAAGGAAACGGTCGATTTCGGGCCCAACTACGACGGCAGCGAAAAAGAGCCATTGGTGCTGCCAAGCAAGCTGCCCAATCTGCTGGTCAATGGCTCCTCGGGTATCGCCGTGGGCATGGCCACCAATATTCCACCGCACAACCTCAATGAAGTGGTGGATGCCTGCCTGCATATGCTGCGCAACCCCGAATCGTCGATCGACGATTTGATGGAAATCATTCCCGCGCCCGATTTTCCGACGGCGGGCATCATCTACGGCATCAACGGCGTCAAGGACGGTTACCGCACCGGTCGCGGCAAGGTGGTGATGCGCGCGCGCTGCCACTTTGAAGATATTGACCGGGGCCAGCGCCAGGCCATCATCGTTGACGAGTTGCCCTACCAGGTCAACAAGAAGACGCTGCAGGAGCGCATGGCCGAGCTGGTGCACGAAAAAAAGATCGAGGGCATCAGCCACATCCAGGACGAATCCGATAAATCCGGCATGCGCCTGGTGATCGAACTCAAGCGCGGCGAAGTGCCCGAGGTGGTGCTCAACAACCTGTACAAGCAGACGCAGCTGCAGGACACCTTCGGCATGAACATGGTGGCGCTGATCGACGGCCAGCCCCGCCTGTGCAACCTCAAGGATTTGATCAGCGTCTTCCTACAGCACCGCCGCGAAGTGGTCACGCGCCGCACGGTGTTTGAGCTGCGCAAGGCCCGCGAACGCGGCCATGTGCTCGAAGGCCTGGCCGTGGCGCTGGCCAACATCGACGACTTCATCGCCATCATCCGCAACGCCCCCACCCCGCCGGTGGCCAAGGCCGAGCTGATGACCCGTGCCTGGGACAGCAAGCTGGTGCGCGAGATGCTCACGCGCACACGCGCCGACGGCGGTGTGATCAACGCCGACGACTACCGGCCCGACGGTCTGGAAAAGGAACTCGGCATGGGCCAGGACGGCCTATACCGCCTGTCGGAAACGCAGGCCCAGGAAATCCTGCAGATGCGCCTGCAACGCCTCACGGGCCTGGAGCAGGACAAGATCGTTGCCGAATACAAGGACGTGATGGCGGTCATCGAAGACCTGCTGGACATCCTGGACACACCCGAGCGGGTCTCGACCATCATTGGCGAAGAGCTCACCGCCATCAAGCAGGAATTCGGCCAACACAAGCTCGGCGCACGCCGCAGCCTGGTGGAATACAGCGCGCAAGATCTCTCCACCGAAGACCTGATCACCCCCACCGACATGGTGGTGACGCTCAGCCACACCGGATACATCAAGAGCCAGCCCTTGAGTGAATACCGCGCGCAAAAGCGTGGCGGGCGCGGCAAGCAGGCCACGGCGACCAAGGAAGACGACTGGATCGACCAGCTCTTCATCGCCAACACGCACGACTACATCCTGTGCTTCTCCAACCGCGGCCGCCTGTACTGGCTCAAGGTGTGGGAAGTGCCCGCAGGCTCGCGCGGCTCGCGCGGTCGGCCCATCGTCAACATGTTCCCGCTGCAGGACGGCGAAAAAATCAACGTGGTGCTGCCGCTCACCGGCGACATGCGCACCTTCCCGGCCGATCGCTACGTGTTCATGGCCACCAGCATGGGCACCGTGAAGAAGACCGCACTGGACGAATTCAGCAACCCGCGCAAGGGCGGCATCATTGCCGTCAACCTCGATGACGGCGACTACCTGATCGGGGCCGCGCTCACCGACGGCCAGCACGACGTGATGCTGTTTTCCGACGGTGGCAAGGCCGTGCGCTTCGACGAGAACGACGTGCGCCCCCTGGGCCGCCAGGCGCGTGGTGTGCGCGGCATGATGCTGGAAGACGGCCAGAGCGTGATCGCCATGCTGGTGGCCGAGGACGAAACCCAGAGCGTGCTCACCGCCACCGAGAACGGCTACGGCAAGCGCACCAGCATTACCGAATACACCCGCCACGGCCGTGGCACCAAGGGGATGATTGCCATCCAGCAGAGCGAGCGCAACGGCAAGGTCGTGGCCGCCACGCTGGTGCATTCCGACGACGAGATCATGCTGATCACCGACAAGGGTGTGCTGGTACGCACCCGCGTCTCCGAAATCCGTGAACTCGGCCGTGCCACGCAGGGCGTGACGCTGATCGCGCTGGACGAAGGCTCCCAGCTCAGCGGCCTGCAGCGCATCGTCGAAAACGATGCCAACGCAGTCGATGACGCGGATGCCGCCGAAGACACCCCTCCTGCCACCGATGATTGATGCAGCTCAGCCCCCAACCGGGCTGACTTGAAAGCTATATTATTAATAGCTGGCAGCGCTTGATGGGCAAGCGCTGGAGCCACTTTTAACCATAAATCATGCAACGCCCTTACAACTTCTCCGCCGGTCCGGCAGTCATTCCTGCCGAGGTTCTGGAGCAGGCCGCAGCCGAAATGCTCGACTGGCATGGCAGTGGCATGGGCGTGATGGAGATGAGCCACCGTGGCAAGGAATTCATCTCGATCTATGAGCAGGCCGAAGCCGACCTGCGCGAGCTGCTGGCCGTGCCCCCGCAGTTCAAGATCCTGTTCATGCAGGGCGGCGGTCTGGCCGAGAACGCCATCGTGCCACTCAACCTCTCGCGCGCCGCCACGGTGGACTTCGTCGTCACCGGCAGCTGGAGCCAGAAGTCGCAAAAAGAGGCGCGGAAGTACGCATCGGAAGTGAATGTGATTGCGTCGGGCGAGGACAGCGGCTTCACCACCCTGCCCGACCCTGCACGATGGCAGCCCAGCAAGGGCGCCAGCTACCTGCATATCTGCAGCAACGAGACCATCAACGGCGTCGAATACCACGAATTGCCGGACCTGCGCGTACTGGGGTGCGATGCACCGCTGGTCATCGATTTTTCGTCCCATGTGGCCTCGCGCCCGGTGGACTGGTCGCGCGTCGGACTGGCCTTCGGCGGCGCCCAGAAGAACCTGGGCCCGGCCGGGCTGACCCTGGTCGTGGTGCGCGAGGACCTGCTCGGCCATGCCCTGTCCATCTGCCCGAGCGCTTTCGATTACAAAATCGTGGCCGAAAACCAGTCCATGTACAACACCCCACCTACCTGGGGCATTTACATCGCCGGCCTGACGTTCCAGTGGCTCAAGCGCCAGCGCGAGGGCGCGGCCAGCGGCATCGCCGCCATGGAGCAGCGCAACATCGCCAAGACGAACCTGCTCTACGCGGCCATCGACCAATCCCGGCTTTACATCAACAAAGTGGCGCCGAACTGCCGCTCGCGCATGAACATCCCCTTCTTCCTGCGCGACGAAACCCGCAACGACGCTTTTCTGGTCGGCGCGAAACAGCGCGGCCTGCTGCAACTCAAGGGCCACAAGTCCGTAGGCGGCATGCGCGCGAGCCTCTACAACGCCATGCCGTTGTCCGGCGTGCAGGCGCTGGTGGACTACATGCGAGAATTTGAGCAGCTGCACGCCTGAGCCTGACCCCACCCCTCCATGAACACACCCCAAGCATCCCCCGAGCTGGCCAGCCTGCGCGTCCAGATCGACAACATCGACCAGCAGCTGCTGACCCTGCTGAACCAGCGTGCACTGGTCGCCGAGCGCGTCGGCGAGATCAAGAAGCGCGAGGGCACGCCGTTCTTTCGCCCCGACCGCGTGGCCCAGGTCATCGAGAAAATCACCCGCGCCAACCCCGGCCCCCTCAAGGGTGCGCATGTGGCCGCCATCTGGCGCGAGATCATGTCGGCCTGCCTGGCGCTTGAATCGCCGCAGCGCGTGGCCGTGCTCGGCCCGGCCGGTACCTTCTGCGAACAAGCTGCCATCGAATACTTCGGCGGTGCGGCCGACATCGTCTATTGCGCCAATTTCGACGAAGTGTTCCACGCCACAGCCTCGGGCAGCGCCCAGTTCGGCGTGGTGGGCGTGGAAAACTCGGTCGAGGGCGTGGTCACGCGCTCGCTCGACCTGTTCCTGCACACGCCCACGCATGTGGTAGGCGAGGTCAGCCTGCTGGTGCGCCACAACCTGCTGCGCATCACCAACACGCTCGAAGGCGTCGAGGCGGTGCTGGCCCATCCCCAGGCTTTGGCACAGTGCCAGGCTTGGCTTTCCAAGCACCTGCCGCATGCGGAGCGCCGCCCGGTTTCCAGCAATGCCGAAGGCGCGCGCCTCGCCGCCACCAACCCGGCCTGGGCGGCGCTGGCCAGCGACCGCGCGGCCACGCAGTTCGGGCTGCACATCGTGGCCCACGCCATCCAGGACGAGGCCTACAACCGCACGCGCTTCGCCATCATCTGCCTGCCGCACACGCTGGATACGCCGCCACCTTCGGGGCACGACTGCACCAGTCTCATCGTCTCGGTGCCCAACCAGCCCGGCGCGGTGCACGACCTGCTGGTGCCGCTGAAAAAGCATGGCGTCTCGATGACGCGCTTCGAGTCACGTCCGGCGCGTACGGGCCAGTGGGAATACTATTTCTACATCGACATCGACGGCCACCCGAGCCAGCCCCATGTCACCGCCGCGCTCACCGAACTGCGCAGCCTGTGCGCCTACTACAAGGTGCTGGGCACCTACCCGGTGTCGTCATGACCGCCCCCCACCGCGGCTCCGCCCTGCCCCCGCAGCCCCACCCGGAATTTCACCATGTTTGAACAACTAGGACTCATTGGTTGCGGCCTGATGGGCGGGTCGTTTGCACTGGCGCTCAAGCGCGCGGGCCTGGTGCAGCGCGTGGTCGGCTACAGCAAGTCCCCCTCCACGACCGACCGCGCACGCCAGCTCGGCGTGATCGACGTGGAAGCACCGTCGGCCCTGCTGGCCGTGGCCGGCGCCGACATCGTGCTGATCGCTGTGCCCGTATCCGCCACCGAGGCCACGCTCAAAGCCATCAAGCACCTCATCACGCCGCAGATGCTCGTCATGGACGTCGGCTCCACCAAGGCCGACGTGGTCATGGCCGCCGAGCGCGCGCTGCGCGACAAGGTGGGCTCCTTCGTGCCCGCACATCCCATCACCGGCCGCGAAGTCTCCGGCGTGGAACACGCCGAGGCAGAACTCTACAGCGGTCGCCAGGTCATCCTGACTCCCACGGAGCGCACGCTCACGGCCCAATTGCAGCGCGCCGAAGAAGTCTGGACCGCTCTGGGCTGCCGCGTCACCAGCATGTCGCCAGAGTCGCACGATGCAGCGTTTGCTGCCGTCAGCCACCTGCCGCACTTGCTGGCGTTCTCGCTGGTCAACAGCATCACTGGCCAGCCGCATGCCGACACCTTCCTGTCGCTGGCCGGACCGGGCTTTCGTGATTTCACCCGCATCGCAGCCAGCGATCCCAAGGTCTGGCGCGACATCCTGCTGGCCAACCGCGAGGAGCTGCTGGCACAGTCCAGCCTATTCCAGCAGACGCTGCATCGCCTGGAGCAGGCCATGCGCGACGGCAACGCCCAGGCCATCGAGGACATGCTCACCCTGGCCAGCGAGACCCGCGCGCACTGGCGCATGGGCGCGCAGCGCACCTCCCGCCACAAATAAATGTTCACCACGGCCTTTCTCGACCTGCCTCCGCTCGACGCCGCCGCAGGCGATGTGCAACTGCCCGGCTCCAAGAGCATTTCCAACCGCGTGCTGCTGCTGGCCGCGCTGAGCAACGGCACCACCACGGTGCACGACCTGCTGGCCTCCGACGACACCCGCGTCATGCTCGACGCCCTGCGCCAGCTCGGTTGCGGCGTAGAGGAAGAAGGTGCCCAGGTGCGCATCACCGGTTTGGGCGGGCGCACGCCCCAATCGCCCGCGAAGCTGTTTCTCGGCAATGCCGGCACGGCCATGCGCCCGCTCACCGCTGCGCTGGCCCTGCTGGGTGGCGAATTCGAACTCAGCGGCATCGCACGCATGCACGAGCGCCCTATTGGCGACCTGGTCGATGCCCTGCGCCAGCTCGGCTGCCAGATCGACTACCTGGGCAACGATGGCTACCCCCCGCTGCGCATCGCCCACGCTGCAGGCGTGCCCGCGCGCTCGCTCGCCGCGCCCATCCGTGTGCGCGGCGACGTCTCCAGCCAGTTCCTCACCGCCCTGCTCATGGCCCTGCCGCTGGCGGCCACGCGACAGGACGTGGTTATCGAGGTGGTCGGCGAACTGATCTCCAAGCCCTACATCCACATCACGCTGCAGCTGCTCGAACGCTTCGGCATCCGCGTGGCGCACGAGAACTGGCAGCGTTTCACCATCCCCGCCGACAGCCGCTACCAATCGCCCGGCCACATCCACGTTGAGGCGGACGCATCGTCTGCTAGTTATTTCATAGCGCTTGGCGCAATCGCTCCGAGCCCTGCCGGTCAAAACGGCATCAAGATCCTGGGCGTGGGGCTGGACTCGATCCAGGGCGACATCCGCTTCGTCGAAGCTGCGCGCGCCATGGGCGCCCAGATTACCGGCGGCCCCAACTGGCTGCAGATCGAACGCGGTGCCTGGCCCCTAAAGGCCATCAACCTGGACTGCAACCACATCCCCGACGCCGCCATGACGCTGGCCGTGATGGCGCTCTACGCCCAAGGCACGACCCGGCTGCGCAACATCGCGAGCTGGCGCGTGAAGGAAACCGACCGCATCGCCGCCATGGCCACCGAACTGCGCAAGCTCGGTGCCACCGTGGAAGAAGGCGCGGACTTCATCGCCGTGACGCCGCCCGTCGCCGTGGACGCGTGGAAGGCTGCGAGCATCCACACCTACGACGACCACCGCGTCGCCATGTGCTTCTCGCTCGCAGCCTTCAACCCGGCAGGCCTGCCGGTGCGCATCGAAGATCCCCAATGCGTCGCCAAGACCTTCCCCGATTACTTCGAGGCCCTATTCTCGGTCGCGCAAACAGCACCTGAGCGTATCCCCGTGCTCTGCATCGACGGCCCCACGGCCTCGGGCAAGGGCACGGTGGCCGCGCTGGTGGCCCAGCGCCTGGGCTACGCCTTCCTCGACTCGGGGGCGATGTACCGCATCACGGCCCTGGCCGCCACGCGCGCGGGCCTGGCCATCGAAACGGAACACGAACAGCGCATCGCCGACCTGGCCCGCCAGCTCCCGGTGCGCTTCGAGGGCGGCAGAATCTGGCTCGGCAGCGATGACGTGACCGAGGCCATCCGCACCGAAGAGGTCGGCATGAACGCCTCGCGCGTCTCCGCTCTGCCCGCCGTGCGCCAGGCGCTCGTGGACCTGCAACATAGCTTTCGTCGCCTGCCCGGCCTGGTGGCCGACGGCCGTGATATGGGCACGGTGATCTTCCCCGGCGCCCCGCTCAAGGTCTACCTGACGGCCAGCGCCGCCTGCCGGGCCGAGCGGCGTTACAAGCAGTTGATTTCAAAGGGATTAACGGCTAGAATCGACGACCTTCGCGCAGACCTTGAGGCGCGCGACGCACGGGACATGTCCCGCAGCGTTGCCCCCTTGAAGCCCGCGCAGGACGCTCTGGTGCTGGACAGCTCCGAACTCACGGTCGAACAGGCCGTCAGCCAGGTGCTCGACTGGTGGCAGGAGCGGCAGCCCTTCGCGCCCGGTGCGCAGGGCTGACACCGGGCCCACACCGCCTCCTTTCGCGCGCCAGCGCACAGGTGGTGTGGTTCTTTTCAACCAAACTGCGGCTATCCGCCGCACTGCAAACCACCACGGGCAGCCTTTGAAACTGCGGCAATCGTGTCGCCGTAAACCTGCTTGTGGCAAGTAAATACATGTCTGAATCTTTTGCCGCCCTTTTTGAAGAATCCCTGCAACGCACGGAAATGC
>DMZZ01000194.1:0-4477 GCA_003484805.1 Comamonadaceae bacterium
CCGCCGGCACCATCAGCGGCCAGCTGAGCGATGGCCAGAATCTCTCGGACATCCTTTACTTCGCCGCCCTCAACAACATCAACCGGCGCTACACCGCCGTCACGCTCGACGGGCACCGGCAGATGAACCCTGCGCTACGGATCGACGGCGCCCTGGGCATCCAGCAGATCCGCCACCGGGTCAAAGGCAGCAGCGGCATCGGCCTGCTGAATCTGGGGGGTGAGAGCATCGACGTTGCCGAGCGCAACGACACCGAGCGCGTACTCAGTCCACGCCTGGGCGCGGTGTGGCAGACCGCGCCCGGAAGCACCCTGCGCCTGGCCTACCAGGACTGGATGCGCCCCCTGAGCACCTCCACCCTGACCCGTGTCGACACCGCCGGCATTGCCGTGGAAGACCGGCTTCTGGAGGCGGGAGGCCGCCACAAACGCCTGGTGGCGCAATGGAGCCAGGAGCTGGGCCACAGTACCTTCGTGAATGTGCGCGCCGACCACTTGCGCCTTGAGAACCCGGGCACCATCGGCGTGGACATGCGCACGCCCAGCCTGCCGTTTCTGGAGGAGATGCGCAACGCCCAACTCGCCAACCTCTCGGCCTCCGACCTGCTGGAAGACACCCCCAACTTCGAGGCCGGTCGGCTGAACGCACTGGCCGCCGGCGTGAACCACATGTTCAACCGCCATTGGTCCGCCTACGGCAAGTACCACTACCAGCACAGCCGCAGCGAATATCTCGATGGCGGCAACGTGATCACCGGCCGCATGATCCCCCATATTCCCCGCCATACCCTGGTGCTGGACGCCACCTGGGCGAGCAGCGCACGCGTGTATCTCAGTGGCCGCGCGGTGTACCGTTCAGAGCGCTTCGAGGACAAGGAAAACCTCTCGCGTAGGCCTGCGGGCTGGGGTCTGGACCTCATGGGGTTCTGGGAATCGCAGGACAAGCGCTGGGTGATCGGCATGGCCGCGCTCAACCTTTGGGGGCCCAAGTCCGAGCGCCAGAAGACCCGCTACCTGCTCGATGCGCGCTACCGTTTCTAAGGCTCTGGGTACCGCCGTGCTGGCGCTACTGCTGGTGTGGGCGGCCGCGCACAGCCGCCCCTGGCATGCGCTGGAGTTCAAGAGTTTCGACCTCTGGACCGCACTGGCCGNNTCATTCTCGCCATCGACGAGCCCAGTTTTCAGCAACTCGGGCAGGGCTGGCCGTTTCCGCGCAGCCTGCATGCGCGCCTGATCGACCGCCTGCGTGAAGACGGTGCTGCCGCCATCGGCCTGGACATCGTGTTTGCCGACCCTGCGCAGGACGCCACGCAGGATGCCGCGCTGGCACAGGCCGTGGCACGTGCAGTGGCAGCGGGCGTGCCCGTGGTGCTGGCGTCCAGTCGCGAAAAAGTGGACAGTGCCAGTGCCACGCTCTGGACCGAGATACTGCCGCTGCAGGCCCTGCGCGATGCCGGCGCAGACTACGGCGACGCGGGCGTGCAACCCGACGACGACTTCGTTGTGCGCCATTTGCCGCAGAATGCGCGCAGTTTCTCGGCCGCGCTGGCCGAGGCCCTGACCGGACGCAGCCTGAGCGCGCCTCCACCGGGTTTGATTGCCTACCGCGGGCCACGTGGCACCTTTGACACGCGCTCGTACTAACAGGCGCTCGAACCCGGTCTGCTCCCACGCGGGTACTTTCACGGCAAGACGGTGCTCGTGGGCCGCTCGGCGCTCACAGCCAGCGAGTTGCAGCACACCCAGGCAGATCTGTTCAACGCACCTTTTGCCGCACTCGGGGGCGAGCGCCTGTTCCCCGGCGTGGAGCTGCAGGCCACACTGCTCGATAACCGGGTGCGGGGCGACAGCCTGCGCCCCGTGCACGAGGGCTGGAGCGCCGCGCTGGTGCTGCTGGCACTGGCCGTGCTGGTACCCGCCAGCGTGCTCTGGCACCCCGGCGCGGTGGCCGCGCTGGCCGGTGCACTGGCGGGCGGCACCTTGCTGCTGTCGTGGGGTCTGTTCACGCGGGCCGGTCTCTGGCTGCCGCCGCTGCTGCCCTTCGCCGCCACACTCGCCATCTACGGCGCCACAGCCCTGGTGGCCTACGCCACGGCGCGCCGACGCGCGCGCCAGACACGCGCCATGTTCGCCCAGTACGTGCCGCCCGAGGTGGTCTCGCGCCTGATCGCCCAGCCCGAGCTGCTGCGCCTGGGCGGCGAGGTGCGCGAGGTCACACTCATGTTCACCGATCTGGCCAGCTTCACCACGCTGTCCGAGCAGCTCAGCGCCGAGCAGACGGTGGAGGTGCTCACGGGTTACTTCAATGCCATGACGCCGCTCATCCACGCCACGGGCGGCACGGTGGACAAGTTCATCGGCGACGCAGTGATGGCTTTCTGGGGCGCACCCCTGGCCGATGCCCGGCATGCCGAGCACGCGGTGCGCGCCGCCATCGCCATGCAACAGGCCATGGAACCGCTGGTGGCCCGCCTGCACGCGCGCGGCCTGCCCGGCATCCACATGCGCATCGGCCTGCACACGGGCCGCGTGGTCGTGGGCAACGTGGGATCAACACAGCGCTTCTCGTACACCGCCATCGGCGACGCGGTGAATCTCGCAGCGCGGCTCGAAGGCGCCAACAAGGCCTTCGGCACCGGCATCCTGCTGTCGGCAGCCACGGCGGCACATCTGCCCGACAGCATCCCGGTGCGAGCCCTCGACGACGTGATCGTCAAAGGCAAGACCGAACCCGTGCGCGTGTACACGCCCTGCGATGACGCCGAGCTGTGCCGCCAGGCCCGCGCGGCGCTCGACGCCTTCCACGCCCGCGCCTGGGACGCGGCGGAGGAGCACCTGCGGGCATTGCTCGCACGCCAGCCCGGGGACCTTGCGGCCCAGCGTCTGCTCGGGCGCATCACCGAAGCCCGCAGCCTTGCGCCGGGCACTCCCTGGTCTGCGGCCGTGGCACTGGACAAGCTGTAGCCCCAGGTAACCCGCCCCTGCGCCCAGAAATTGACGCCCCTCAAGTCCGTGTCAGCCATTGCAGGCATGATGTAGGTGACAGTGGATGTTCATTCCGGCACCGCTGTCGGCCCCTGCCAAAGGAGAATCAATGCAAGTTCAAGTGCACACCGACAACAAGATCCAGGGCGGCGAATCGCTGGCCCAGTGGATTCAGGAAGAAGCCACGTCCCGTCTGGGGCGTTTTCGTGAGTACATCACCCGGGTGGAGGTTTTCCTCTCCGATGTGGATGCCGGCAAATCGGGCGCCAACGACAAGCGCTGCCGCCTGGAAGCCCGCCCCGCAGGTCGCCAGCCCGTCACGGTGACGGCCGACGCCGACAAACTGGCCGACGCCTTCACCGGCGCCGTGGACAAGCTGGCCCGCGCCCTCGATCACGATCTGGGCCGCGTGAAAGACCGCAACGGCCGCGAAACCATCCGCACGCAGGAAGAGTGAACGCAGTGTCAGGTGCCGCGCCTGTGCGACACCGGAAAAACGCTCCTCTTTCAAGAGCTGCAAGCGCTTATCTGAAAAGGCCTGCAGCTCTTTTTTTATTTTTTATTGCGCACCGTGCGCCCTGTCTTGTCCGATCGCCGCATGGCCCCTTCACACCCCACCGACCAGCGCCTGACCGAACTCGAGATCAAGGCCAGCTACACCGACGACCTGCTGGAGCAGCTGAACATGACCGTCTACCGCCAGCAGCAGCAAATTGACCGGCTGATTCGCGAAATCACCCATCTGCGCCAGCAGATGCCTGAAGACGGGCCCGCGTCATGCAATCCACGCGACGAGATGCCTCCGCATTACTGATCACTGCCTTCTTCCGAGAGTGGGACCAGTCCCGGCTCTCGCCAAGTGCCGCCTCGTCATCGCGCAGGGGGACTGAGTTGCCACTGGACGGCAGACTCTGCGCCTCGGATGACAACGCCGCAAAGTGCGCCAGCGAACAGACGCCCGATGCCCCGGTGAGTAGCCTTGGCGCTCTGGGCATGTCGCCCGGCAGTGAAAGCTCCGGCACGCACCGTTCAGAGGCCTTCACTGGAGCACACACCCGAGAACGGTCGGGAGGTTAATTCCAAGAGGTTCCCCATGCAAACGACACAACGAATTCTGGCCCTCACGATGGCCCTGGCAGCCCTCACCAGCCTGGGGGCCTGCAGCAACATGTCCACGCGCGACAAAAACATTGCGGTGGGCGCCGGCGTGGGGGCCGTCGGCGGCGCTGTCCTGACCGGCGGCAGCGCCATCGGGACCATCGGCGGTGCAGCCGTGGGTGGCGTGATCGGCAACGAGGTCGACAAGAGCAATCGCCGGTAACTGCCGGACGGGCAGCGCCGCTGCGTTCCGGCTCTCATGCAGTGCGATGGCGGCGATAGAAAAAACTCCGGCCGCCCCTCAAGGGCGGCCGGTGTTTTCCAGGCCGGGGACTGGGCGTGAATTACTTGGAAATCACGCGCACCATTTCCAGGCACTTGTTCGAGTAGCCCCA
>DMZZ01000228.1:0-1450 GCA_003484805.1 Comamonadaceae bacterium
TTTGTTGCGGGAAAACATGGGTATAACTCCTGGGCGCGGCCATTCGCGCCAATGATAAAGACGGTGCGCCGTGTCATTGCACGGCCTCCCCCCGGTCCAGCACTGCGGTCTGCGAGGCATGCACCACAGCCCCTTCCAGCACCCGGGCTGTGATGGTTTTTACCACGGTGCGCAAGGGCAGATCGACCACGCCTTCCATGCGCCGGTACTGACGCAATTGCAGCGCCTGCCCTTCACCGCTCAGGGTCTGGCTCCAGGACTTTCCATCCCGGGTGCCCGCCACCACCAGTTCCAGACGCCCCTTGAACTCAGGCGCATTCTTGACAGGGCGCATCAGCAGCACCTGCCACCGCAGGTGGGTATCTGCCAGCAATTCGGCCTGCAGCCCCCGGATGGCGATGCTGCCACCCCCGGCGTTGGCAGGAATCAGTTTCTCGAAAAACCCGAGGTCTTCGCGCAAAGCACGGTTCTCGGCCTCCGCCTGGCGCAGACGCGCCGTCAACTGCTCCAGGGCCGTGCGTTCGGCCACCAGCATGCTGCCCGAGGTGTTGGCCACCGCCTGGTGCTGCAGATTCTCTTCCCGCAAGCGATCGACCTCGGAATGCAAGCGCTGAAGCTCCTCACGGCTGACCGCATCCAGCCCCGCTATGGAACGACCAAACTCGAACGCCCACAGGGCCACCGCCGCACAAAACCCGAAGACCACGGCCAGAACCAGCCAGCGCACAGGCCAGGGCATGGCACTGCGTACGGACATGCGAGGGGCGCTGATGGTCAGGCGGCGGCGCAGCAGTCGAAATCGCATGGGGGGGTCTCTCCTATCGGACCCGTGCGCCACCGGATGGGCACAGGGTGCTGCAATATACCCCGGGCCTGCCCCGAAAACAGAAAAGCCGCAGCGGGGGCGACCCCGTTGCGGCTTTGCGGCAGGCAAAAAGCGGATTAACGCTTGGAGAACTGCTTGGCGCGGCGTGCAGAACGCAGACCGACCTTCTTGCGCTCGACTTCACGCGCATCACGCGTCACGAAGCCAGCCTGGCTCAGTGCCGACTTGAGGGTCGCGTCGTAGTCGATCAGGGCGCGGGTGATGCCGTGGCGGGCTGCGCCGGCCTGGCCGGACTCACCGCCGCCGTGCACGTTGATCATCACGTCGAAGGTTTCGGCGTGGTTGGTCAGCATGAGCGGCTGCTTGGCAATCATGATCGAGGTTTCACGGCCGAAGTAGGACTGGATGTCCTTGCCGTTGACCGTGATCTTGCCAGAACCTTTTTTCAGAAACACGCGGGCGACGCTGGACTTGCGACGGCCGGTGCCATTGTTCCATTCACCAATCATCTCAAGGCTCCTTACAGTTCCAGCACTTTGGGCTGTTGGGCGGTGTGGGGGTGCTCTGCACCACCGTACACCTTGAGTTTCTTGATCATGGCGTATCCGAGCGGGCCCTTGGGCA
>DMZZ01000228.1:1464-7704 GCA_003484805.1 Comamonadaceae bacterium
ACTTGGTGCCGGTGACCTTGATCTTCGCTGCGTTGATAATGACGATGAAGTCACCGGTATCAACGTGAGGCGTGTAAATGGCTTTGTGTTTGCCGCGCAGACGGAGGGCAACTTCGCTGGCTACCCGGCCGAGCACCTTATCGGTGGCGTCAATCACAAACCACTCGTGCACGACCTCAGCGGGCTTTGCGCTGAATGTAGACATGAGATTTCTCTTTCGAGGGTTTGACCGGCCAAAAAAGGGGCCGGTGTCCTTGGCGCTCTTTTCCACGGTCGGTGTTTCTCTTGAAGTGGAAACCTCTTAGGTGGTACTTGCAAAACGGGCCCGAAGACCTTTTTCACACTTCGCCGCGGAGCACGCAAGCGCTGCGAAGCCAAGTATTATACAAAGTTTTCAGAATCTGAAAACTGCGCGGCAATCCGCAGCGCCACCGCTAAGCTGCGGTGGCCCGGCCCGGTTCAGTTGGCCAGTTGCTGTCTGTCCAAGGGCTCCATCCGGCGACGGAAATCCACACAGGCCGGCAACTCTGCAAAAGCCGGCTTGCGGCACTCCTCACGCAGGCACATGCTGTGCGTCAGAACGTTGGTGTTCTCGCACAAGCGCACCGGGGGTGCCGGCCGCAGTGCCGGTGCCACGGGTTGCGGTGGTGGGGTCGGTGGAGGGAGACGTGCCTCTGGTGCAGTCCCCAGGGCCTGCACGGCCATCACCTGCTCCACGGGGGCCCCCGGGACCGCCGGGCGGCGCACCCGGGGGACCGCACGCGGATCGGACGCCTCCACAAAGGCGGGGGCAGGCACAACGGCCGCAGAAGCGCCCTCGGAGGGAGAACTGGCGGCATCGCCCAACGCCTGCGCCTGGGAAGCCGCAGTGTCCGGGACGGACGCCAGGGCTACCGCCGGGGCGGCGACCGAAGCGGGCTCCGCCATTTCGGTAATGATGTGATCCACGGGTTGCGCAGCGCGGCTGCGCCAGCCATAAACCCCCGCAACGGCCACCACGACAAACGCCGCAGCCCCCACGGCCAGCCATGGTAAAGCCACGGTTTTGTCCCGCCCGCTGCGCTCCACCCGTTCCCCGGAAACAGAAACGCGAGACTCCGGTTTCTTCGAAGCACTGCGGGTGTGTCGGACGCGCCGCGACACCCGCGCATCCCGCACGGCCCCGCGCCCTTCCGGCTTCGGATCGGCAAAAATGCTGCCCGGTACCTCGTTCACGACGGTGGTCTCTCCCGCATCCAGGAACACCGTATCACCGGCTTCCACGGGCTCTGGCGCAGCGCGCTCCGGCCCGGGGGCAGGGACCTGCGGTGGCAGCACCTCGAAAACGGCCGCGGCGGGAACAGAGGCCACGGGCACCGAGGTGCTCGTCAGCCGCCCCATTCGCGCGGACGTCACATCGACCGTGGGCACCACCACTCCGGGGCCCGGCTGATCGGTGGGCTCGACCCAGAGGTCGCCGAGTTCAGCGCGAAAATCAAAATGCTCGATTCCTTCAGGGGGTGACGTCATCTCCATGACCTGCAAGAAGGCGTCGATGCTCTGGGGGCGATCTTCGGGAGGCAAGACCAGGGCCTGGGAAATGGCCGCAACGAATGCGGGCGAATACTCCTGGCCAAACTGCTTGCGCACGGTCTTGGCGACCCGTGCAAAAGGCACCATGCGATCCCGGATCGAGCGCAGGGTGGAGGGCAGCGGTCTGTCATTGCACAAGCACCCGTGCACCACCGCCGCCAGGGAATACAAATCGCTCCAGGGGCCCTGGGCCAGTTCGGCGTCACCATCGGCGTATTGCTCAATGGGGGCGTAGTTGACTTTCAGAACCGCCGTGTGCTTGCGGTCACGGTCATTGATGGCGTGCCGCGCCGCGCCCAGATCCAGCAGTACCGGGGGGCCGACATCCTGCAAAAAGATATTGTCGGGAGACACATCCCGGTGCAGCGTCTGACCGCCGTGCAGAACCCGCAAGGCGCCCAGCACACTCCACAGCACCTTGCGCAGCCAAGCTTCTGGTGGGGGGGTGCGCATCTGGGCGCGCGCCTGCTTGAAAGTCATGCCGCTGTACAGGGGCATGACCATGTAGGCCGTATTGTTCGCCTCCCAGAAGCGAAACACCTTCACCAGAGAAGGATGATCGAACTGTGCCAGCAGCCGCGCTTCGCCCACAAAAGAACGCAGCCCGGCCATGAATGCCGCCTGGTCTGCGGGCGAACGCGCCAGCAGCGAGCCATCGCTGGTACGCGCTGCCAGCGCCGTAGGCATGAACTCCTTGATGGCCACGGCGCGGTGCAGCGAATGGTCGAAGGCCTTGTAAACCATGCCAAAGCCCCCCACCCCCAGCAGGGCCAAGACTTCAAACTCACCCAGGCGGAAGCCGACCGGCAGGGCATCGACGTGCAGAACGCCCTTCGCGGGTGCAGATTTGGAACTTTCAGTCATGGTGAAAAACCGCAGGAATCATGTACGCAGAAGGTCCGCCGCAGGAGATACGAAAAGGCGCCATCATCCCACCCACGGAGCCCTCAGGACACCACAAAACACACCGGAAAGGCAAAAAAACGCTACTGCGCGTGTCATTTTGCCGATTGTGCACTGGCGCAAGACCCGTCAGTCATCCTGCCGGGAGCGGCGCACCCCGGCGGCGCATGGTTACCATAGGGGCATGTTCAGTTACCGCCACGCCTTCCATGCAGGCAACCATGCCGACGTGCTCAAGCACGCCGTGCTGATTGCCACCCTGCAATACCTGACCGAGAAGGACGCCGCCCTGACCGTGCTGGACACCCACGCCGGGGCCGGCCTGTACCGGCTCGACGGCGATTACGCACGCACCAGTGGCGAGGCCAGCGAGGGCATCCTGAAGCTGACCGCCGCCGACGCACCCGGCGCCGCACTGGCGCCCATGCTGCAGGAGTACGTGGACACGGTCCGTGCCTTCAACCAGGGCAGTGGCACCAAGGTCTATCCCGGCTCGCCTTTCATCATCCAGCGCCTGCTGCGCGCGCACGACAAGCTCAAGCTGTTCGAGTTGCACCCCACCGACCTGCGTGCGCTGGCCGGCAATGTGGCGCAACTCGACGCGGGCCGCCAGGTGGCCGTGCTGCACGAGGACGGCTTTGAAGGCATCAAGAAATTTTTGCCACCACCGGCCCGCAGAGCGCTTGTGCTGTGCGACCCCAGCTATGAAATGAAGAGCGACTATGGCAAGGTGCTGGACATGATGCAGGACGCGCTCAAGCGCTTCGCCACGGGTACCTATGCCGTCTGGTACCCCATCATCCCGCGCCCCGAAGCGCACGACCTGCCCCGCCGTCTCAAGACCATGGCCCAGAAGGCGGGCAAGAGCTGGCTGCACGCCACACTCACGGTGAAGTCCAGCAAGATCACGGAAAACGCCCAGGGCCAGACCAAACGCCCCGGCCTGCCCGCCAGTGGCATGTTCCTGATCAATCCACCCCACACGCTCAAGGCCGCGCTCCAAGCAGCCCTGCCACAGATGGTGGAGCGGCTGGGCCAGGACCGCAACGCCACCCACACGCTGGAGGCAGGCGGTTAGGTCGCCGCGCGCGCCAGGTCCAGCCGCCGGCAGATTTCCAGCGTCGCCACACTCTGGTTCATGGTGTAGAAGTGCAGCGCAGGCACGCCGGCTGCCAGCAGCTGCTCGCACAGCCCCGTGACCACATCCAGGCCGAAGGCACGGATCGAGGCCACGTCGTCGCCAAAGGCCTGCAGCCGTAAACGAATCCAGCGCGGAATCTCGGCGCCGCTGGCATCCGAAAAGCGCATGAGCTGGGTGGAGCTGGTGATCGGCATGATGCCGGGCACCACCGGCACCTCGGCGCCCAGGCGGCGCGCTTCCTCGACGAAGCGGAAGTAGGCATCGGCGCTGTAGAAATACTGCGTGATCGCCGCGTCCGCCCCGGCCTGCACCTTGGTCACATAGGCCTTGAGGTCGGCCTCAGGCGAGCGGGCCTGTGGGTGCACCTCGGGGTAGGCCGCCACCTCAATGTGGAAATCGCGCCCGGTCTCCGCGCGGATAAAGGCCACCAGATCACTGGCGTAATGGAACTCGCCGCCCATGCCGTAACCGCTGGGCAGGTCGCCGCGCAAGGCCACCAGTCGCTGCACGCCCATGGCCCGCAACTGTGCGAGCTGCTCGCGCACCGACTGGCGCGTCGCACCAATGCACGAGAAATGCGAGGCCGCGCTCACGCCCTCGGCCAGGATCTCGCGCACGGTGCCGAAGGTGCCCTCCTGCGTCGAGCCGCCCGCACCGTAGGTGACCGAGCAGAACTCGGGCCGCAAGGCATAGAGCTGCTGGCGCACGGCGCGCAGCTTCTCCGCGCCCTCGGGCGTCTTGGGCGGAAAAAATTCAAAACTCACCGGCACGCCGGTGGATGGTGCGTTGGCAGCGGTCATGCGCCTCTCCTCGCAAAAACAAAGAACTCATGGTTGCCATCGCCGCCGCTGATCGGGCTGTCGATCCANNATCGCGCACGATGCCCCCCTTGCCCACCTGGCCGGGCTGCAGCTCAAACTGCGGCTTGACCAGCATCAGCAGGTGGCCGCCCGGCGCCAGCAACGGCACCAGCGCCGGCAGCACCAGTGTGAGCGAGATGAACGACAGGTCGCCCGTGACCAGATCGAACACCGGCTCGGTGCTCTCACCCATCCAGGCCTTCAGGCGGCGGGACGTGGCAGCTTCAGGCGGCACGGCAGCGCCCTCCCGGGCGCGGGTCAGGTCGGCGTCCACTTCCTCATCCTGCACATCGTCGCTGTCGTCGTAGTCGGTCACCTCACCGTCGCCGGACATCCAGCGGTACGGGCTCTCGGGCTCCACATCGTCCTGCGGCGCGCGGGCAGCGCCTGGATCGGACCAGGCATCCTCCCAGGCTTCCTGCAACTGCGCGGGGCTGAGCGAGCGGGCGTTGATGCCTTCGAGACAGACCACCCGCGGATCGGCACGCAGTTGTGCATGCAGTTGCGCCTGCCCCACATCGACGCCCACCACCCGGCGCGCCCCGCGCTCCAGCAGACAGTGCGTGAAGCCGCCCGTGGACTGGCCCACGTCCAGGCATTGCAGCCCTTGCACCGGCAGGCCCAGGGCCTGCAGCGCGCCGTCGAGCTTGAGCCCGCCGCGCGAGACGAAGCGCGCCTCGGCGTCGTCAAGCAGACGCAGCTCGGCACCCGCTGGAATGTCGTCGCCGTTCTTGGCCACCGCCGTCCAGGGCGCCATGACCCCCAGGCGCCACTCCACCCCCGCGCCAATCAGGCGTTGCGCCTGGGAACGGGTGGAGGCCAGGCCGGAGTCGACCAGAAAAATATCTGCACGCATGGTGTCGCCTTGATAAAAAAGTCACCTCAAGGCGCATGGATGATGCGCCTCAAGCTATTAAAAAATAGCAAATGCGTTCAGTAGCGGTAAGTGTCGGGCTTGTAGGGGCCCTGCTTGGGCACGCCGATGTAGGCAGCCTGCTCATCGGTCAGTTCGGTCAGCATGGCACCAACCTTCGTCAGGTGCAGACGCGCGACCTTCTCGTCCAGGTGCTTGGGCAGCACGTACACCTTGCCGTTCTCGTAGTAATCGCTGTGCGTGAACAACTCGATCTGGGCAATGGTCTGGTTGGCAAAACTGGACGACATCACGAAGCTCGGGTGGCCCGTGCCGCAGCCCAGGTTCACCAGACGGCCCTTGGCCAGCAGGATGATGCGCTTGCCGTCAGGGAAGATCACGTGGTCCACCTGGGGCTTGATTTCCTCCCACTGGCAGTGCTCTTCGAGCTTGGCGACCTGGATCTCGTTGTCGAAGTGGCCGATGTTGCAGACGATGGCCTGGTCCTTCATGGCCTTCATGTGCTCGAAGGTGATGACGTCGCGGTTGCCGGTGGTGGTCACGAAAATGTCGGCCTTGTCGGCAGCGTATTCCATGGTGACCACCTTGTAGCCTTCCATGGCGGCCTGCAAAGCATTGATGGGGTCGATTTCCGTCACCCACACCTGGGCCGACAGGGCGCGCAGGGCCTGGGCGCTGCCCTTGCCCACATCGCCGTAGCCCGCCACCACGGCCACCTTGCCGGCGATCATCACATCGGTGGCGCGCTTGATGCCGTCCACCAGCGATTCACGGCAGCCGTACAGGTTGTCGAACTTGTTCTTGGTCACCGAATCGTTCACGTTGATCGCACGGAACAGCAGCGTGCCCTTGGCCGACATTTCCTTCAGGCGGTGCACGCCGGTGGTGGT
>DMZZ01000269.1:0-18455 GCA_003484805.1 Comamonadaceae bacterium
GGCAGTGGGCCCACCCGGCGACGGAGGCCGCCGCACCACCGGCCCCCGCCGAGCCCGAAGAGGCCGACGCCCCCGACCACGGGGACTAAAGGCCTGGCGCCGGGCAGCGGCGGTTTCATTTTCAGAAAAAATGACCTCGGGCGCTTATATGGAAAGCGTCAGTAGCTTCACTTTTGATAGCAAAATGATCGCCAGCACCGACACCCCCCTGCCGCACGGCACCATCCTGCACTGCCGTGTGAGCGGCGAACGCGGGCGCCCCGTGCTGCTGTTTCTGCACGGCTTCCCCGAAGGTGCCTTCATCTGGGACGGCCTGCTGGAACATTTTTCACAGCCCGCACACGGCGGCTACCGCTGCGTGGCGCCCTATCTGCGCGGCTTCGGTGCGTCCAGCAGCCCGGAAGAGGTGTCGGCCTACCGCCCCAAATTCCTGGCGCAGGACCTCGCGGCGCTGATCGCCGCTGAATGCGGTGACGGAGCACCGCTCGAATGCCTGGTGGCGCACGACTGGGGCGGCGCCGTGGCCTGGAACCTGGCCAACCAGCACCCCGAGTTGCTGCGCCGCCTGGCCATCGTCAACTCGCCGCATCCGGGCGCCTTTCTGCGCGAGTTGCAACACAACGCTGTGCAGCAGGCCGCCAGTCAGTACATGCACTTCCTGTGCCGCCCCGACGCAGAGGTGCTGCTGGCCGAGGACGACTTCCGCCGCCTGTTCGCCTTCTTCGACGCCCCCGACGGCACGCCGCCCGCGTGGCTGACCGGCGATGTGCGCCAGCAATACCGCGCGCTGTGGCAGCAGGGCCTCACCGGTGCCTGCAACTACTACCGCGCCAGCCCGCTGCGCCCGCCGCGCGAAGGCGACCCCGGAGCCGCCGCTGTGACCCTGCCCGAGTCCATGCTGACGGTGAGCGTGCCGACACTGGTGCTCTGGGGCCTGGAGGACCCGGCCCTGCTGCCCGGCCTGCTCGACGGCCTGCCGGGCTGGGTGCCGCGCCTGCAACTGCAGCGCGTGGAAGGCGCCTCGCACTGGCTGGTACACGAAATGCCCGAGCGGCTGGTGCAGGCGCTCAGCGCCTTTTTGCTATGCCATCAATAGCTGCTGGCGCTTTTCCTGTAAGCGCCAGAGCCGGATTTCACTGATAAACCGATGGCTCACCTTCGGGCCGCGTCTTGAACCGCTTGTGTACCCAGTAATACTGGCCGGGCATGCCGTCAATGGCGTGCTGCAGTTCGCGGTTCATGCGCGCCGTGTCGGCTTCCACGTCATCGGTCGGGAAGTGCTCCCATGCCGGCGTGATCTCGGCCACGTAGCCCGTGGGTGTCATGCGCGTGTACATGCCCACCACCTTGGCACGGCCCAGCCGGGCAAAGCGCGACAGCGACGGCACCGTGGCGGTGGGTACGCCGTAGAAAGGCACAAAAATCGACTCACCCGGGCCGAAGTCCATGTCGGACAGCAGGTACAGCAGCCCGCCCTTGCGCAGGTTGGAGATGATGGGTTTGACCCCGTCGGCCCGGTTGAGCATGCGCACATCGCCAAATCGCTGGCGTCCCGCCATGAACCAGGCATCCACCGCCGGGTCGGGGTGGGTGGAGAAAATCGAGGTGAACGCCCGCGTGGTGCGCAAGGGCAACGCCAGGCCGCCCGCATCCATGCCGTAGAAATGCGGCGCGAAGATGATGGTGGGCGTATCGCCTTCCAGTTCCTGCAGCGCGCCCTGCAATTGCACCCGCTGCAGCACCACATCGCGCGGCGCCGCCCACAGCCAGCCGCGGTCCAGCCAGGTCTGACAGAACACGACGAAGGTCTCGCGCGCCCAGGCCCGGCGTTGCTCGGGCGTGGCCTGCGGAAAGCACAGCTCCAGGTTGCACAGCGCGACCTTGCGGCGCGGCGCAGCCAGCACGAACAGCACCTGGCCGATCCCCCAGCCCATGGCGCGCAGCACCGACAACGGCAGGCGCGCAAGCACCTGCTGCATGAACCACACCCCCAGACGAGCGGTCATACGGCACCTCCGGCGGACACCTCAACACGCGGCTGCTTGTAGCGCGCATAGCCCCACAGGTACTGCTGCGGGCACTGGCGGATGACATGCTCCATGGCCCGATTGATCTGCAACACTGCGGCGTCCAGTGTGTCTCTCAGGGGCTCCGGCATCGGCTCCAGGTGAACCACGTAACCCTTTCCCCACGACAGCCGCTCGGCGCGCACCAGCAGGACCGTGGCCCCGGTCTGCTGCGCCAGGCGCACGGCCAGGGTCATGGTGTAGGCATCGCGGCCAAAAAACGGCGCCCACAGGCCCTGCCCTTCGGGCGGAACCTGGTCGGGCAGCAGGCCCACGGCCTCACCCCGGCGCAGCGCCTTGATCATCTGGCGCACGCCGGCCAGGTTGGTCGGCACGGCCTGCATGCCGTGGCGGTTGCGCGCGGTCTCCATCACCTTGGCCAGCCAGGGCTGGCGTGCGGGACGGTATAGCACCGTGATCGTGCCGTGCGTGGCACTCCAGCGCTGCGCCACGGCCTGTGCCGACAACTCGAAGCACCCCAGGTGCGGCGTGAGAAACACGATGCCGCGCCCGGCCGCATAGGCCTGCTCCACGCAAGCCTCACCCACCAGCCTGTAAGGCGGCGTCGCGCCCAGCCACAGGCGTGGCAACTCCGCCACCATGCGCCCGGCATGGGCCACGGCAGCGCGCACCTGCGCGAAGCGGTAACCCGCCAGCGCGGCGTTCTCAAGAAAGCGGCGGCGGTACACAGGCGAACCCAGGAAAGCCGCCCAGCCCATGGCCGCGCCCAAGGCGTGCAGCAACCACAGCGGAAGGATGGAGAAAAACCGGAACACGAAAGGTATTAAAATGGATGGGTCGCTGAGTTAAATGAGCAACTTGCAGGGCGACGGTAAATAAATCTGCTAAAGCGTTCGCCAAAGCTCCCAAGGCTTCGGGCAACGCCCAAAATGCCGGAACACAGGAGTTTATTCAAATGGCGAACGACTTTCTCTTCACATCGGAATCCGTATCCGAAGGCCACCCCGACAAGGTGGCGGATCAGATCTCCGATGCGATCCTTGACGCGATCTTCACACAGGACCCGCGCTCCCGCGTCGCCGCCGAAACGCTGACCAACACCGGCCTGGTCGTTCTGGCCGGCGAGATCACCACCAATGCCCACGTGGATTACATCCAGGTGGCACGAGACACCATCAAGCGCATCGGCTACGACAACACCGAATACGGCATCGACTACAAGGGTTGTGCGGTGCTTGTGGCCTACGACAAGCAGAGCAACGACATTGCCCAGGGCGTGGACCACGCGAGCGACGACCACCTCAACACCGGCGCTGGCGACCAGGGCCTGATGTTCGGTTACGCCTGCGACGAAACGCCCGAGCTGATGCCCGCGCCCATCTACTACGCGCACCGCCTGGTCGAGCGCCAGGCGCAGTTGCGCAAAGATGGCCGCCTGCCCTTCCTGCGCCCCGACGCCAAGAGCCAGGTGACCATGCGCTATGTCGACGGCAAGCCGCACAGCATCGACACCGTGGTGCTGTCCACCCAGCACAGCCCCGACCAGAGCGAGACGCAAACCAAGATGAAGGCCAGCTTCATCGAGGCCGTGATCGAGGAAATCATCAAGCCCGTGCTGCCCAAGGAGTGGCTGCAGGACACCACCTACCTCATCAACCCCACGGGCCGCTTCGTCATCGGCGGCCCGCAGGGCGACTGCGGCCTGACGGGCCGCAAGATCATCGTGGACACCTATGGCGGCGCCTGCCCGCACGGCGGTGGCGCCTTCAGCGGCAAAGACCCGACCAAGGTGGACCGCTCGGCCGCCTACGCCGCGCGCTACGTGGCCAAGAACATCGTGGCGGCCGGCCTCGCACGCCAGTGCCAGATCCAGGTGGCCTACGCCATCGGCGTGGCGCACCCGATGAACATCACGGTCTACACCGAAGGCACGGGCGTGATTCCCGACTCCGAGATCGCCAAGCTGGTGACCGCCCAGTTCGACCTGCGCCCCAAGGGCATCATCCAGATGCTCGACCTGCTGCGCCCGATCTACACCAAGACCGCCGCCTACGGCCACTTCGGCCGCGAAGAGCCCGAGTTCACCTGGGAGCGCACCGACAAGGCCCAAGCGCTGCGAGCAGCGGCCGGGCTGTAAGCCCGGCGTTTGCCGCAAGGCAAACCTTGGGTTTTGGGGCGGAGTTCATATCGCACAACGATGTGAACGCAGACCACAAGGCCACATGCACCAACCGCGCCCTGCAAGGCACTCGAGCATGTACGACACCGTCATCCTCATCGGTCGCTTCGAGCCCGTGCACCAGGGGCACATGGCGCTGCTGCGGCACGGCCTGGCCCGGGCGCGCGAAGCCATCGTGGTGCTGGGCTCGGCCTGGCAGGCGCGCTCCCCCAAGAACCCCTTCACCTGGCAGGAGCGCGCCGAGATGGTGCTCGGCGCCCTGCCCGAGGCCGATCGTCCCCGGGTGCGCTTCCTGCCCGTGCGCGACTACTACAACGAGGCCGTGTGGGTGCAGGCCGTGCGCCAGGGCGTGGCGGCACTGCTGGCGGCGTCCTCGCCCGAGGGAGCAGCGCCACGCATCGGCCTGGTGGGCCACTTCAAGGATGCCACCAGCAGCTACCTGCGCAGCTTCCCGGGCTGGGACCTGATGGACCTGGAGCGCCAGGGCGGCATCGATGCCACAACCATCCGTGACGCCCTGTTTGGCGCCACGCCCGCCACGGTGGACAGCGCGCTGGCCCCGCTGGCGAACGACATCCCTGCCAGCACGCTCGATGTCCTGCGCCGTTTCGCACGCCAACCCGGTTTCCTGGCCCTGCAGGAAGAATGGCGCATGCTGCGTGGCTACCGGGCCGCATGGAGCGCAGCCCCCTACCCCCCCGTTTTCGTGACCGTGGACGCCGTGCTGCGCTGCCAGGGCCACGTGCTGCTGATCCGCCGCGCCCACGCCCCGGGTAAAGACCTGTGGGCCGTGCCCGGCGGCTTCATCGAGCCGCGCGAGACACTGTGGCAATCCTGTCTGCGCGAACTGGCCGAGGAAACCCACTGCCCCCTGTCCGAAGCCACATTGCGCGCCGCCTTGCGCCAGGTGGCTGTTTTCGACCACCCGGACCGCAGCCAGCGCGGCCGCACCATCACGCACGCGCACTTCTTCGACCTGCAAGACATCCCTCTGCCTGCCGTCCTGGGTGGTGATGATGCGCTGCAGGCCCAATGGGTTCCCCTGGACCGCCTGCCCGCGATGGAAGACCAGTTCTTCGAGGACCACTTCCACATGCTGGACCAGTTCCTCCAGCTCACCGACCAGGCCGCGCTGGCGCGTTGCTTGTCGCCCTAGGACGCACACTCAGCTGCGCCGTCTGGCCTTGAATTTCCAGGCCACACCCGATGGCGGCACGGGTTTGCATTTATGAGCCAATCGGTCTAATATTGACCCATGGAACCGCAAGTGCAAGCACCCCGCCGCCGTGGCCGACCGCCGCGCCAGCGCGCCGGCCTGGTCGACACGCGCGAGCTGCTCTTGCGCGCCGGCTTGGAGGTGCTCACCGAAAAGGGCTTCTCGGCCACCGGCATTGATGAAATCCTAGGGCGCGTGGGCGTCCCCAAGGGTTCGTTCTATCACTACTTTGCCAGCAAGGAAGCCTTCGGCCTGGAACTCATCCAGCGCTACGGCGACTTCTTTGCCCGCAAGATCGATCGGCACCTGCGCAACCCCGCGCTACCCCCCTTGGGTCGTCTGCGCGCCTTTGTCGAAGACGCCAAAGCCGGCATGGCGCGCTTTGGCTACCGCCGTGGCTGCCTGATCGGCAACCTGGGCCAGGAAATGGGCGCACTGCCGGAGAGCTTCCGTGCCCGCCTCCAGGAGACGTTCGAGGACTGGCAGCGCCGCTTTGCTTCGTGTCTCGCCGAGGCCCAGGAGGTGGGAGCGCTGGCGCGCGATGTGGACACGCGGCAAGTGGCGGCCTTCTTCTGGATCGGCTGGGAAGGCGCCGTACTGCGCGCCAAGCTCGAACAATCCCCAGCACCTCTGGACTTGTTCACGGGTTTTTTCTTCGCCGGCCTCCGCTCCCCATAGCTTTTTTTTTGCACCTCAATAGACGAACGGTCTAAATTCAAAGGAGAGAACCACATGTTCAAAGGCATCTTGATCGAGAAAGACGACGCGGGCTACCGGGCCGCCGTGCGGGACATCGACGACGCGCAGCTACCCACCGGGGATGTGACCGTGCGCGTAAGCCACTCCACGCTGAACTACAAGGACGCTCTGGCCATCACCGGCAAGGGCCCGGTGGTGCGCAAGTTCCCCATGGTCCCAGGCATCGACCTGGTGGGCACCGTGGAGAGCAGCACCCACCCGGACCATCGCCCCGGCAACGCCGTGCTGCTCAACGGCTGGGGCGTGGGTGAAGTGCACTGGGGCGGCCTGGCACAGAAAGCGCGCCTCCACGGCGACTGGCTGATCCCCCTGCCCCCTGCCATCGCGCCACGGCAGGCCATGGCCATCGGCACCGCCGGCTACACCGCCATGTTGTGCGTGCTGGCGCTGGAAAAGCATGGCGTGAAGCCGGCCGACGGCGAGATCCTGGTCACCGGCGCGGCGGGTGGGGTGGGCAGCGTGGCCATCGCGATCCTGGCCAAGCTGGGGTACACCGTGGTCGCGGCCACGGGGCGCACCCAAGACGCGGATTACCTCCGCCAGCTCGGCGCGGCGGAAGTGCTGGACCGCAGCCAGTTCACCTCCCCCGGCAAGCCCCTGGGCAAGGAACGCTGGGCGGGCGCCGTGGACGTGGTCGGCAGCCATGTGCTGGCCAACGTGTGCGCCACGACCAAATACCGGGGCGTGGTGACCGCCTGCGGCCTGGCCGGGGGCATGGACCTGCCCGCCACCGTGGCGCCGTTCATCCTGCGTGGCGTCACCCTGGTCGGCATTGACAGCGTGATGTGCCCGCGCGCCGAACGCCTGCAGGCATGGCAGCGCCTGGGCACCGACCTGGACATGGACAAGCTCGGCACGATCAGCCACGAGGTCGGGCTGGCCGAGGCCATCCCCCTGGCCAGCCGGCTGCTCAACGGCGAAGTGCGCGGCCGCATCGTCGTGGACGTCCACCGTTGATCGCAGGCGCCGACACTGCATCCCCCACCGAAAGAAGAACCCATGACCCCACCCCACCCCGCGCCTGCGAGCCGCTTCCCCGTCCCTGAACTGCAGGACATGCCCGACGACATCCGCCAACGGATCTTGGCCGTGCAGGAGAAATCCGGGTTCATCCCGAACGTCTTCCTGGTGCTGGCCCACCGGCCGGACGAATTCCGCGCCTTCTTCGCCTACCACGACGCCTTGATGGAAAAGCCGGGCAACCTCACCAAGGCCGAACGGGAAATGATCGTGGTGGCCACGAGCAGCGCGAACCAATGCCAGTACTGCGTGGTCGCGCACGGCGCGATCTTGCGCATCCGCGCCAAGAACCCGCTCATCGCCGACCAGGTCGCCACGAACTACCGCAAGGCCGACATCACCCTGCGCCAGAAGGCCATGATCGACTTCGCCATGAAGGTCTCGCAAACCGCGCAGCTGGTGGGCGAAGCCGATTTCGATACGCTCAAGGCCCATGGTTTCAACGAAGAAGACATCTGGGACATCGCCGCCATCTCGGCGTTCTTCGGCCTGTCCAACCGGATGGCCAACGTGACGAGCATGCGCCCCAACACAGAGTTCTATTCGCTGGGCCGTTGAGGCTGCCCCTCCGACGCGCGTGCGCAGGGTCAAGCGGTGTCCACCGGCACCGTGCTCCCCGTTTTGACACGGCGCAGGGCCACCAGCGTGTTGAACGACTTCACGTTGCCCGACGCGAAGAACAGCTCGCGCGTGTGCTCCACGCACTGGTCCATCGACCGGACCAGGAAGAGGAGCACGAAATCCCACTCGCCCACACCGTAGTAGCCTCGCTCCATGATCTGCTTGACCGCTTCGATCTTGAATTCTTCGGAATATGGCCGCTTTGTCATGGCACTCCTATTGATGCCTCAGGTTTGAGGTTCGATGGTGTCTAGTTCAGCCGGGGCGATTCACGGGAAACCCCGCGCCCCTTGAAAGACAGGCAAATGCCCTTATCATTAGCACTCGCCCAAGATGAGTGCTAACAACCCATCCCAAGGCTGAATTCCATGGCGTCTGGCCGACAGGCGCCTGAGATGACAACGCCTTTTTTGAACCCTGGAGATTTGTATATGAAACTTCGCCCTCTTGCAGACCGCGTGATCGTCAAGCGCGTCGAGTCCGAAACCAAGACCGCCTCCGGCATTTTCATTCCCGACAACGCCGCCGAAAAGCCCGACCAGGGTGAAGTGCTGGCCGTGGGTCCGGGCAAGAAGAACGACAAGGGCGAACTGGGCGCGATGAGCGTCAAGGTGGGCGACCGCGTCCTGTTCGGTAAGTACAGCGGCCAGACCGTCAAGGTCGATGGCGACGAACTGCTGGTGATGAAGGAAGACGACCTGTTTGCGGTTGTCGAGAAGTAATTGCTACTGCGCGGCCCACATGCGTCGTTGGGCGGTGCTCGGAATCCTCACGTACTAGGCAAGTACGTTGCGGTTCCTGCGCTCCGTCCGCCTAGCCTGTGAACCGCTCGCTACGCAATTCTTTTCCCGACACAGTCATCTGTTTCACGATTTTTTTAGATATTCAGGAGCTCCAACATGGCAGCAAAAGACGTAGTTTTCGGCGGCGAAGCCCGCGCACGCATGGTTGAAGGCGTGAACATTCTGGCCAATGCGGTCAAGGTGACCCTGGGCCCCAAGGGCCGCAATGTGGTGCTGGAGCGCTCGTTCGGCGCCCCCACCGTGACCAAGGACGGTGTGTCCGTGGCCAAGGAAATCGAACTCAAAGACAAGCTGCAGAACATGGGCGCCCAGATGGTCAAGGAAGTCGCTTCCAAGACGTCTGACAACGCTGGCGACGGCACCACCACCGCCACCGTGCTGGCCCAGGCCATCGTGCGCGAAGGCATGAAGTACGTGGCCGCCGGCATGAACCCCATGGATCTGAAGCGCGGTATCGACAAGGCTGTTACGGCCCTGATCGAAGAGCTGAAGAAGGCTTCCAAGGCCACCACCACCTCCAAGGAAATCGCCCAGGTGGGTTCCATTTCCGCCAACTCGGACTCCAGCATCGGCGAAATCATCGCCAATGCCATGGACAAGGTCGGCAAGGAAGGCGTGATCACCGTGGAAGACGGCAAATCGCTGCAAAACGAGCTGGATGTCGTCGAAGGCATGCAGTTCGACCGTGGCTACCTGTCACCCTACTTCATCAACAACCCCGAAAAGCAAGCCGCGATTCTGGACAACCCCTTCGTGCTGCTGTTCGACAAGAAGATCAGCAACATCCGTGACCTGCTGCCCACGCTGGAGCAAGTCGCCAAGGCCGGCCGTCCGCTCTTGATCATTGCCGAAGAAGTCGAAGGCGAAGCCCTGGCGACCCTGGTGGTCAACACCATCCGCGGCATCCTGAAGGTCGTGGCCGTCAAGGCCCCTGGCTTCGGCGACCGCCGCAAGGCCATGCTGGAAGACATCGCCATCCTGACGGGCGGCAAGGTCATCGCTGAAGAAGTGGGCCTGACGCTCGAGAAGGTCACGCTGGCCGACCTGGGCCAGGCCAAGCGCGTCGAAGTGGGCAAGGAAAACACCATCATCATCGACGGCGAAGGCCAGGCTGCCGACATCGAAGCGCGCGTCAAGCAAGTGCGCATCCAGATCGAGGAAGCCACCAGCGACTACGACCGTGAGAAGCTGCAAGAGCGCGTGGCCAANNGCCGTGATCAAGGTGGGCGCTGCCACCGAAGTCGAAATGAAGGAAAAGAAGGCCCGCGTGGAAGACGCGCTGCACGCCACCCGCGCTGCCGTGGAAGAAGGCATCGTGGCCGGCGGTGGCGTGGCCCTGCTGCGCGCCCGTCAGGCGGCTGGCGAGATCAAGGGTGACAACGCTGACCAGGACGCCGGCATCAAGCTGGTGCTCAAGGCCATCGAAGCGCCCCTGCGCGAAATCGTGGCCAACGCCGGTGGCGAGCCCAGCGTGGTGGTCAACGCCATTCTGGCTGGCAAGGGCAACTACGGCTTCAACGCCGCCAACGACACCTATGGCGACATGATCGAGATGGGCATTCTGGACCCCACCAAGGTGACCCGTACCGCGCTGCAGAACGCTGCCTCCGTGGCTTCGCTGATGCTGACCACCGAATGCATGGTGGCCGAGGCTCCGAAGGACGAAGCCGGCGCTGGCGGCGGCATGCCCGATATGGGCGGCATGGGTGGCATGGGCGGCATGGGCATGTAATGCCCCCCCGGGCGGACTCCGGTTCGCCCACGGAGCCCTCACTCCAACAAAACCCGCAGCACCCGCTGCGGGTTTTTTAACGCGTGAAAATTATCAGACTGCCATCTTAAAATTTTTAGACATGCCCGCAGAAGTTAATCGCCGCTGTTTAGTTCAGAAATAACCGCAGATAGCCTTATAGCAGCAATGGAATCAATCCAATTCTCATTCTGTGCAAGTTCAAGAAGTCCAGAAATATTATGAACTTTGGATACATGCCCAAGATCGCTTGAAACCAGCACCTTCAGTGAAGCGTTTGGTTTCGTGTATGAACCGGTCTTAAATAAATTAATTGTCTTGCCAAAAGACAGCGACTCCGCCAGCGTGTGCAAAAATTGACGTAACCAAAGTCACAGTCAAGACAACTAAGTTAAACACATTTTTCAACCAGTTGCTGACAGATTACCTCGCGAGCTGATCCGTCCTTTGCCTTTTCCAGTAGTCGGATGACGATATCTTCTGCCTCACTCTTTCGACCTTGGCCATAATAAGCATTCGCCAATCCAATCCTGATAATTTCATCAATAGAATTATTTGGGCCGTACTTTTCAAAAAGCGATCTTTCTCTGAGCGCTTGATTGAACTGATCCTCTGCTAGTGAATAGTCCTTATGCTTGAGAGCACTGGATCCAATTCGATAATGAAGCGATACCAAACTATAAGGCGTCACATACTTATCAGCATCGAACATTTTACTCGCTTTAGATACTACTGCAATCATCTCATCTTTTTTCCTGTCAAACCCCATATTTGCTAGAACATTCAATCTAAGTATTGTTGGCTCAATGGCGTAAGGATTGTGCGTACTAGAGAGTTCTAATAGCTTAAGAGCTTGGTCGATTTGATTCTTCTCGATTTTAGCCACCGCTTTAAGATAGTGAACATAACCCCCATCTTTCGCATTATCCGTAGGAATTCGCTCAACCAAACTGGCAAAAAGTGAATTTCTCCCAAGACCTTTACTTAATATCCCAAGTAGAACCATATCCTCTGTTATGACGGTAGTTTTTAAAGCATTTTTAGCTTGACTCAAAATATTTCTTTCAAGTTCAAGCCTCTTCTTTATTAATATCTTCCGTTTCTCTTCTATTTCGGTGATTTTGTTGGTTATTTTCTCATTATTATAAGAGACATTTTTTGCTTGTTCTTTAACCAGCTTATTGGTCAAATCATCTATTTCTGCGCTCAGTTCACGCTCATCGCTACCTAGCTCGTCCAGATTATCAACCAGTAGTCTCATTCTTTTAGATCCGATACGCTTTGGTGTTGGTAGGGCCACTATGTAGTTCAGTGATCCCGTTCCAGTTCCATTGACCACAGCAACTCCGTCCAGCAAGGTGGCTGACACTGATGCCATCGCCAAGCCTTTTTGGGCAGCCGACAGGGTCGCAAAGGTGGAACCGCCACCAATCGTTGCGACGGAAACACCGTTCAGAATTGCGGCACCAAGCATTGCATTTCCCCCGAATGCGCCTCCTATGGTCGACAGTCCTGCCATGTAGGAGCCAGCTCCACCGCCGCCTACCCAGCTTGCGATGGTACTTACCCCACCGGCAGCAACTGGTGCGCCCGCCCCTGCCGTAAAGTACGAAACCGCTCCGGCTACGACGACCGTCGTACCTGTAACAGCAAGCCCGAAATATTTCTTTTCATAGAATTTTTTGTTGAATGCATCGCTGAAGCCAAGTTCTAGCGGTGCCGCGCTTATCGTGATGGCGGTTTTATCTGCCGCAACTGCGCTTGAAGAAAAAAGACATGCTGCAATGAGTAGCGAGAAAAGATTATTCAAAGAATTCCCCTAGTATTACTTGATAAAGGGTAAGGATCGGTGCATATGACATCGTGTCGTAATGCCTTTCAGCGAATCAACATGGCGTTCAGTTTCGAGGGGCAACAATCAAAGCGGGCGCGCGATAGTAGTCCCGCGTGGTTGAGCCTGGAAGGGTTTTGTAGGTCATGTCGCCTTGAATGATAAGGCTAGGCCTCTGATAGTCACGATTGGTGGATCCTGGGAGCGTTTGATAAACGGCGTTCCCCTCTCTGACATGAAGTGGAGCCCTGTAGTCCCGCGAAGTCGATCCGGGAAGCGTCCGGTAGGTCACGTTTCCCTCGGTGACATAACTTGGAGCACGATAGTCGCGTGTTGTACTGCCCGGAAGAGTCTGGTAAGTCACAGCTCCCTTCGTGACGTACCCTGGAGCCCGGTAGTCCCTGTTACTTGATCCTGGCAGGGTCTGATACCTGGTCACGGGTTCACTAGCACCTGCCCACGTGATCGCAGGCAGCATCTCGACGCAAAGCAACTGAAAACACAGCTTGATGCAACCTGTCAGAGATTTTATGGACATTGCAGGCCACCTATTTCAAACCGCGTTTCATGTACTCCACCAATCCAGCCTCAATTTGCTGTTGCAGCGCTTCTGGGCTGATGATCCTGAGGTGCGGTATCCAGTAGCGAACGATTGGAAGAACCTGATTCACATGCCCAACCTTGGCTGAGAGGATCAGGCCGCCATCTTCCAACTCCTTTTCAATGACCTGGTTGTCGATCAACTTCCTGCGCTTGAATAAGCCGGCGACCTCCTTGCCAACCTTCATCACGATTTCTTGCTTCTCCTTTGACAGCCAGATGCCGTCCTCTGTGACCAAGCGCGCGTCAAGAGTGGCATCCCATTCGAAGACAGTTTCGGAAATCAACAAATGATGCAGCTTGGTGATGCTGAACGACTTGGGTTTGTCCCTGTCAAGTGCCGCCAGGTACCAAATACCCTTGTTGTTGATTAGCCGGTACGGACAAATTTCAGCGTATTTCTTGTCGCCTTCTGGCTTGTCATACGAGAAGGAGATACGCTGGCGTCTGATGATCGCCATCTCCAGATCACGAAACAGCTGCTCCTTCCCTGCCATTGGCTCGTAGTTGTGCCCCTTGACGAGCATTGCACCCTGCATTTGGGTGTCAAAGATATCGCGAAGAAAGTGATCCGATAGACTGGGGTACAGGCCTCCTATGCCGCTCAATGCAGCAAAGCGCTCAATGTCACGCGTGCTCAATTTGCCCAAGTACACGGGATCAAGTTGGTAGCGCCCATCCACCTTCTCCAGACCCAAGTAGGCGAATCTAACGTTGAGATCTCGCTGCACAGTGCGCAGGTTGACGCCAAATTCGTCGGCTAGAGCCTGCGGATCAAGCTTTTCCCCTGCGTTTAGCTTGATCAGCATTTGGGCAAGTCGGTAGACAAGTGTGTCGTGGTTGCCGCTGCTCATGGTTTCATTCCTGTTGCATCAGTTGGATCAATGAAGGATGGAGCATCGCGGTGACAGGTGATGTCGTTGTGTACCAGCCGAAAACTTTTTGCTCATGATCCAGTGAAAAACGCCTGAACGGCGACACGACCTGTCGTTGGACACCTGTATCGTGGGATACATGGCGGGACTGCCTGCGCTGGTTCACTTAACGGCAAACGTTCGCGTCAACACAAACCTGGTTTGCGGCAGTTGACAGCCGTCTGCTCCAATGCTTCAGTCGTCAGTCTGTAGGGCATGCTGCCATTTTGAGCCAGTGATGCTTGGCAAACAACGATGACCAATCTGCTCAACGGGAGCGCATGAAAAAATGAAAGCAACATCATGAATGAAATTTCACCAGCAAATGGGGTGGCTACACCAGAGAATGAGGATCAGAAGGGGCTGGCCCAATGGATCACCAAGATAACGGCATGGGGTTTGTTACCTGTGCTCGCCGTGGTGCTGGGGGTGCTCTGCTGGGTGCCCTTGTTGGACTCAGAGCCAGAAAGTTACGTCGATACCTCGCTCAGCCGCGCGTTGAAAGTTTACGGTGCTGCACGTGCAGTCAACGCTATCGTGTCAGTGGCGCAAGAGGTGACGGTCCTGGGGGCACCGATTGGTCAGATTCTTGATCCGTTGAACGATCTGGTAGAGAGATTTTCAGTGCTGATGGAAATCAGTATCGTCTCCCTGGTGGTCCAGAAACTGTTGGTCGAAATCACGAGTGACTATTTCTTCAAGATCGCGTTCACGGCAGGCGTAGGTTTTTTCTTGTTTACTTGTGTGTTTCGCAAGTTAGCTTTGACCAATGTGGCATACCGAATTCTGCTGACATTGGTGTTCTTGCGTTTTGCTGTCGTTGCAATGGTGATGCTATCCAGCTACATCGATCATATTTTCTTGAACAACCAGATCAATAAAGATACCAATGCGTTGATGGCCGCCATGCCGAACGACAAACCTGCGTCTGCGCCCGCTCAGCCAGCGCCAGAAAAGAAGACATGTCCTTGGTACAACCCATTTTGCAATACAGTGAACCCCACTCAGGTCATTGAGAATATAAAGGAAATGAGTCCAAGTGCTATAAAAGCGAAATTTGAACAAATGGTGCCTAGCCTGGTGAATTTAATGGGAGTATTTTTCTTCAATACACTGTTTTTGCCAATTCTGTTTATCTATTCATTCAAAACAATGCTTGGAGCAATCTGGGGCTATCAGATGCCCGTGATTCAAAGATGGAAAACAGTGATCAATTGAATAATATAACCAGCACTACTGTTTCTCTCTAAAATACTAAAATCTGACTACTCCATGAAATCAACTACTAGATCAACTAATTGGCTGACCTGTGCGGGAGACGCAAGATGATAATTCGAGGAAAGAGTTACTTTAAGATTTGGAGTAATTTTTTCACCATAGTCTTTGTGGTTCTGACCATTGGGCTAATGGCAGCAGGGTGCAGTGAGGCAGTGCGCAACGAGGAGCAAGTGGAGTTCATAAGGAATCATAAAATCCTGAGAAATGAACTGGAAAACTTGATAATCGAAAAAATGGTCGGATCTCTCGGGAAAGGACTACCTCCTGAAGATATTTCTGAGCAGATAGATAAGAAGCAGAACGAATTAGATAAACTATTCAAAAAAAGTGACAGGCACGCAAAACTGTGGCTCGCAGAGGTAAATAATATTTACTGGGATGGCCCAAGCATCCTGATCAGAGCATCATACAACGGTCATTTTTACAGGTTGTATATATCTGATGGTAACGCAAAAAAAATGGCTCAGAACATTAAATCGGGTGACTCAATAATGTTTTCAGGCTTATTGGGTTCAGAGACGTCTTTGACTAAATTTGGGGCATCTTTAGCACCGGAATTCCACCTCAAACCACAAGAAATAGTTTGGAAATCAGTAAAAATAGTCCAATAACTATTCATCATTAAACTGGCTTTTTGATGTTTTGATTTTCTCGCGAAGGATGTTGCTACTATATGAAGCCACATGGCCTGGATACATTTGCATTTGCATTTGCATTTGCAATCAATAACATTTCCGGAAACGTCATCAAGTAGCGACAAAGTTTATTTGCTCCCAGCGGCGACCTTGCTGGTGCCAACTTGGCGATTGACCAACCACGCCAACAAAGTCGGGGGTTTTTGATCCGACGGTCCAATCTTGTGATTCGCGTATTCAGTGAGATGGCCAAAAGCCAATGACGCGCAATAGCCAGGTGCTCAGCAAAAAACAACCGGCTAACTGCCAGGCACGCATCAAACTGCGCGGGTCGGCCAACGTACGTCCGCTCCCAGCAGCAGCAGGCTGTGCAGCGCTGCCAGGCCCAGCACGGGCAGCAGGCCTGGATTAAGTTGCATCGCCACCGAAAGATCGCCGTGCGCCAGCGCCGCGCAAATGCGGGTGCCGCCGCACAATGGGCAAGGTACGCCGGTCAGGTGGTTGAAGGCACACAACGGCATGCCCAATGCAGCCACTATGGGTGCCAGTGCAATGGCAGCTGGCGCAAAGAGGCCCACGCCAGCGCGCCGCGCCACATGCTCCACCGCTTCTGTGAAGCTAAAGGGATAGCCAGTCTGCACGAACAGCACTTTGTTGAAGCCGGCGATCAGGCGCAGCCCCTGGCCATGCGCGCGGCAAGGCGTGCGGCCACCTTGGCGGTGAGGCCGTCGCGGTCGAACGCGGGGTTGAGCTCGGCAATGTCGGCCGCCACCAGCTTGCGGCTGGCCAGCACGGTATCGACCAGACGTTCGACCAGCGCGAGCGGCATACCCAGCGCAGCAGGCGCCGAAACCCCTGGCGCCACCCCCCCGGGCAGCACGTCCAGGTCAATGGTCAGGTACACGGCATCGCACTGCGCCATGTCGTGCACCAGCGCCGCCTGGGCCTGCAGCACCCCCGCCTCGCTCTGCAATGCATCGTCCAGCACATAGCGCACTCCCAGTGCGTCGGCGCGGTCGAACAGCGCCTGGGTATTGGCAAACTGGCTGATGCCGAAAACGCGGTAGTCGAAGGGGCGCCCATGGGACGCACACCACTCCTGCATCTGGCGGAACGGCGTGCCCGAGTTGCCCTGCGCGGCCAAGCGCAGATCGAAATGGGCGTCGAAGTTGACCACTAGGAGCCTGTCAGACTTGCGCATCGTCGGCTGCATCTGCGGCCGGGCACGCACCACCCCCTGAAAGGTGCCCCAGGCCACTTCGTGCCCACCACCCAGCACCAGCGGCACGCACCCTTGGGCGATGGCTTGGGCCGCCCGCTGCGCCAGAGCATCTTGCGCGGCTTCGAGCTGGTCGCCGGTGCACAGCACATCGCCCGCATCCCACACGGCAGGCTCTCCCATGACCGGCAGGCCCGCCAACGCCTTGCGCAGTATGTGGGGCCCCTCGGCCGCACCGGGCCGCCCGCCATTGCGGCGCACACCTTCGTCCACGGCAAAGCCCATCAGCGCCACGCCGCCCCGGCTGTCATTGGCAAAAGGCCGCACATGCTGGTGCCAGCGGGTGCTGGGACTTGTTTCTTCGGCATCAACCCGGCCTTGCCAGACAAAAGGGGAATGCTCAAGGGGAGGCATGGGGGGTTCCTGTTCTGCAAAGTTGTTGGGGCGGGGTTGCGCCCCGGCAGGTGCACGACCCCCGTCAGGATTGTGCAACGCCAGCCTTGCCCGGTGCCTTACGCTGGGTTTTGCGCACCGGCCGGGCTGCGGGCGGGGTGGCTTTCGCATGCGCCTGCTCCAGCCACAACAAGGCATCCATCTGCGCCATGAAACGCCGCGTGTAGTCGGGCGACAAGCCGCGCATCAGGCGCAGCGCGCGCAGCATGAGCCGGTGCGAGTTGAGCGGCCCAGCGTTCTCGGGCCCGCGCACCAGGGCCTGCGCAACCTGCTGCTCGGCAGAAATCTTGGACCAGACCTCGCTGAACCGGCGCACGCTCTTCATGTCGGGCATACGTGCGCCACCACCAGCCAGCCCCGGGGTCGCATCACCCTCGGTGCGTGCCTGGAGGTAACGGTTCAATTGGGACAGCGGAGCATCCGTGGTAATCGCCGCAGCACTGGCGGGCAAGCCGCGCGCCGACCGGGCGCGCTCGGCATAGTCCGCCACAGCGGTGTGCCACCGCTGCTGCAGCACCTGTTGCACGGGTGACGGCTGCAGGGGTAGCCGCCGGGCCAGCACCTCCAGGTAACGAAAGCGCGCGGGATCGTGGCGGTGCAGACCCTCGGCCCGCAAGGACTCCAGGAGCGAATCACCCATGCTGCGCCGGCTTCGTGTTCGAGGCCTTGGGCACGGGCGCCATCTCCACACGGCGGTTCTGTGCCCGGCCGCTGTCATCGTCGTTGGACGCCACCGGCTGCTCGGCGCCAAAAGCGGCAGCGAATACCTGCGATGCAGGCATGCCCTCGTCGATCAGCACGCGGGTGACCGTCAGCGCCCGCTGGGCCGACAGTTCCAGGTTGTCGGTGAATCGCTGGTTGCCCCCCCGCAAAAGCTTGTTGTCGGTGAAGCCGCTCACCATCAGCATCTCGTCGCGCTCGCGCAGGTACACGCGCAGCGGCTGCACCAGGCTGGTCAGCAACTGGCGCCCATCAGGGCGCAGCTCGTCGGAGCCCGGGGCGAACAGCACGCTGCCGCTGATGCCGATACGCCCCTCGTTCACCGTGACCCGGCCGCTGGCCAGGGGAATGGCCAGCGCTTTCTCCAGCGCCATGCGGCGCTGCTCCTCCATCTGGCGCCGGTCCACCTCCTGCCGCAGGCTGGCCACCA
>DMZZ01000295.1:0-4543 GCA_003484805.1 Comamonadaceae bacterium
GGTCGGATGGAAGATACAAGGCGCTTCGCGCCTTCCCCCTTCTCTCGCCTCGCTACGCAATGCGGGAAGGGGGACGCCACCAGCGCTGCGGGGCGGCCCTTGCGCGGTGGCCGCTGGCCTGGGCAGCGCGGATCTGACAGGCCGTGGAGTTTTTTGCAGTGCCAGGGATAAATGAAAGACCACGCCCGGCAGTTCAGTCGGGGTAGTTCAGCGCAATGCTGCGAAAGTCGTCGGCGATGTCGATGAAGGCATCGACCACATCGGGGTCAAACTGCGTGCCCCGACCCTTCACGATGGCACCACACGCCTGCTCGTGCGTGTCGGCGGTCTTGTACACCCGGTGGCTGATGACGGCGTCGTACACATCGGCCAGGGCCATGAGCCGTGCCGGCACCGGAATCGCCTCGCCGGCCAGACCCATGGGGTAGCCCGCGCCGTCCCAGCGCTCGTGGTGGCTGCAGGCCATGTCTTTGGCCACGTTCAGGAAACGCACGCGCATGCCCAGGCGGCGCTCCGCACCCTCAATGGCCTTGCGCCCGAGCACGGTGTGCTGCTTGATGGTCTCGAATTCGCTGTCGGTCAGCTTGCCGGGCTTGAGCAAGATGGCATCTGTGACGCCGATCTTGCCGATATCGTGCAGCGGCGCCGACTTGTAGAGCAACTCGATCATGTGGCTGTTGAGCACTGCCTCGAAGCGCGGGTGGGTGCGCAGCCGCTCGGCCAGGGCCTTCACGTAGAGCTGCGTGCGCCGGATGTGGTTGCCGGTTTCGTCGTCACGCGTTTCGGCCAGCGAGGCCATGGCCATGATGGTCACGTCCTGGATGGCCTGCACCTCCAGCGTGCGCAGCGCCACCTCGCGCTCCAGGTAGGCGCTCTTGTCGCGCAAAAAATCAGCCGTGGCCTTGAGCGCCAGGTGCGTGTGCACGCGCGCCTGCACGATGGGCGGGCTGACGGGCTTGGTGATGTAGTCCACCGCACCCAGCTCGAAGCCCTTGCGCTCGTCCTCGGTGTCGGCGCGCGCCGTGAGAAAGATGACCGGGATGCCCTCCGTGGCAGCATTGGCCTTGAGCTGGCGGCAGACCTCATAGCCATCCATGCCGGGCATCATGATGTCGAGCAGCACCAGGTCGGGCACCGGCTCGGACTGCGCTGCCTTGAGCGCCCGCTCACCGCTGTTGGCCACCTTGACGCGGTAGCGCTCGCCCAGCAACTCGGCCATCAGCGCCAGGTTGTCAGGCGTGTCGTCCACCACCAGCACGGTGGAAGGCTGGCGGTCGCGCCAGTCAGCGGGGACATCGGGAAGGGGTTCACGTTGCATGGTTGCTCCCTGAATGGCAAGGCCCGGTTGGGTGTTCGGACGCCTGCGGGAATTGCGCCAGCCACCCGGTCAGGGCGGCCAGCGCAGGCTCGAAATCAAACTGGTCGATATGGCCCTGCACCCCTTGCAGCGCGGGCCCCAGCGCCTGGTGCAAGGGCCGGAAATGCTCCGACACGAAGCTGCGCGCCGCCGGATCGTCGCGCAGCAGCAGGCCGCGCAGCGTCTTCACCAGCGCGCGCGCATCCTCACCGGGGGCCTGGGAATCCACGCGCCCATCCGCGCCCTCGGGCAGGGGCAACTCCCGCTGGGTGCCGATCTGGCCGAACCAGGTGTTCAGCGGCTGCACCAGTGCCTCCAGCAGCTCACGCAGTTCATCCAGCAAGGGCTGAAGGGTCGCACTGTCGGCCGATGCATCGCGCAGCCGCTCCTCCAGGCGCCCGGCGCAGTCCTGCAGCGCCACGGCACCCACGGTTCCGGCCAGGCCGCGCAGCGTGTGGGCGTCGCGCAGGGCCTGTTCGGCATGCCCCTGCGCCAACGCCTGGGCCATTCGCGTTGCGGCACTCCCCTGGCTGTCCAAAAAGCGCCGCAGCGTGTCGGTGTAAAACGCGGGTCGGCCCATGGCATTGCGCAAGCCCAGCTCCCTGTCCAGACCCGGCACGGAGGGCACTGGCAAGACGGCATCTCCGGCCTCGGTTGCCGATGCTGGTGCGGCGCGGACGCTGCCCTGCACAAGCGCCTGTCCGCCCGGTTGCGGCGCAATCCATCGTTGCAACGCCTCCCACAGCCGCGCGGGGGCAATGGGCTTGGCCAGATGGTCGTTCATGCCGGCATCCAGGCAGCGCTGGCGATCGGCGTCCAGGGCATTGGCCGTCATGGCCACGATGGGCAGTCCCGCCAGCCGGGGATCGACGCGCAGCTGCCGCGTGGCCTCCAGGCCGTCCATGACGGGCATCTGCATGTCCATCAGCACCAGGTCGTAGGGGTGGCGGCAGGCCAGGTCCACGCCCTCCTGTCCATTGGCGGCCACGTCCACCTGTACACCGGCCTCCTGCAGCAGTTCGCGGGCCACCTGCTGGTTGAGCTCGTTGTCTTCCACCAGCAGCACACGTGCACCTTGCAAATTCGGGCAATTCGGTATCGCACCCATCCGAGGGCCGGCATCCACGGACTGCCCCTCGCCCAGCACCTGCATCAGCGTGTCGAACATGACAGAGGCACTCACCGGTTTGATGAGCACTTCCTCGATCCCCTGGCGATGTGCAGAACGCAGCACGTCCTCACGGCCAAACGCCGTCACCATGACGCGGTGCGGCAACTGCGGCAGGTCGAGTTCGCCAATGCGGCGCCCCAGCTCCAGCCCGTCCATGCCGGGCATCTGCCAATCGAGCACCACCAGATCGAACGGCTTCGCTTGCACGGCCGCCTGCTGCAAGGCCACCAGGGCCTCTGCGCCCGAGTGCACTTGCGACACCTTGAAACTCATCGACTGCAGCATTTCGGCCAGCACGATAGCGGCATGGGCGTTGTCGTCCACCACCAACACCCGCAGGCCGCGCAGGTCCGGCGCGGGCAGCAGAGTGCGCGCGGGCCCGCCCCGCTGCAGGGGCACGGTGAACCAGAAGGTGGAACCTTCGCCCCACTGGCTGCGCACGCCCACCTCACCGCCCATCAGCTCGGCCAAGCTTTTGCAAATGGCCAAACCCAGGCCCGTGCCGCCATAACGGCGCGTGGTGGAGGTGTCGGCCTGCTGGAAGCTCTGGAACAGCCGCTCCATCTGGTCCGCGCTCAGGCCGATGCCGGTGTCGCGCACCTCAAAGCGCAGCAGCACCCGGTCGCCCGCTTGCTCCTGCACACGCACCACGATGCCGATGTCGCCCTTCTCGGTGAACTTGATGGCGTTGTTGGCGTAGTTGATGAGGATCTGGCCGATGCGCAGGGTATCACCCACCAGGTTGGGCGGCACGTCGGGGGCCACGTCGCAGATCAGTTCCAGCCCCTGCGCGCTGGCCTTGTGGCTGACCACATCGACCACGCTCCCCAACACCTGATCGAGCACGAAGGGGCGCGGGTCAATGTGCAGCTTGCCTGCCTCGACCCGCGAGAAATCCAGAATGTCGTTGATCACCCCCATCAGGTGCTGCCCGGCCTGCTCGATCTTGCTCACGTAGTCATGCTGACGGGTGTTCAGGCCTGATTTGAGCGCCAAGTGCGACATGCCGATGATGGCGTTCATGGGAGTACGGATTTCATGGCTCATGTTGGCCAGAAAATTCGATTTCAGCGCAGTCGCCTCCTCGGCAAGCTCTTTGGCACGGCGCAGTTCCTCTTGCGCCCGCTGGCGTTCACTGATATCGACAAACGTGCCAATGACCCCGCCGGGCGTGCCATCGGGCCGCCTGAACCCCTGCAGCCAGTACAGCGTGTGGTGCACCTGGCCATCGGCATAGGGCATGCCCACTTCGCGGTGCACCGGATCGCTGCTGTGCAAAGCGACCTCGGCATCGTCCTGAAACTGCTGGCGCTTTTCGGACGGCAGGTGTGCCATCTCCAGCACCGTCTTCCCCAGCAGGTTCTCGCGGCTGACGTCAAACACCTGTTCAAAGGCCACGTTCATGCCCAGGTAGCGGCCCCGCTCATCTTTGTAAAACACCGGTATCGGGATGGTGTCGATCAACACCTGCTGGAACTGCACCTGCGCGGCCACGCGCTCTTCCAGCCGCTTGTGGGCATCGATGTCGACGTTGACGCCCACCATGCGCTCGGCCCGTCCGTCCGCACCGCGGATGATGTGCGCCGAGCATTCGTACCAGCGCACACTGCCATCGGAGCGCACCACGCGCCAGAGATCGTGAAAATGCTCGACATCCCCGGCCAATGCCGCGTCCATGCGCGCCAGGGCACCTTCCCGGTCTTCGGGCCACAGGCGCGCGGCCCAGGTGGCACGCCAATCGTCGAAAACGCGCTCGGTGATTCCCTGGGCGCCCTGCAGCTTCAGGCTCCAGACACTGCGTCCGGTGGCCAGGTCCACGTCAAAAACCCCTATCTTGCCCGCCTCCTGGGCCAATTCCAGGCGTTCCCGGGTCTGCTGCATAGCCATCTCGGTACGCCGCAAATCGGTCACATCCTCGATGATCCAGATGGCGGCATTGGCGCAGCCCCCGATCTGCACGCTACGGCACGACATGCGCGCCTCGAACGACCGGCCATCGAGCCGGTACACCGTCC
>DMZZ01000230.1:0-8375 GCA_003484805.1 Comamonadaceae bacterium
CACTCCGAACGCAGCTTTGACACCGCAGAGCTGCCTGCGCAAACCTTGTCGGATCCGCCGTGTTCGGGCCGGTTGATGCCCGCTGCCGCCCACAGCAGATCCGACAAGGTTTGCGCGGGCAGCGCTGCGGTGTCAAAGCTGCGTTCGGAGTGGCGCAGGGCCAGTGCCTGCATGAGGGGCAGCCCCCCCTGCGTCTGCGGCGGCGGCAGCACCACGGCCGGACTGCTGTCGCCCGTCGGGGCGTCAGGACGCATCTGCCCGATGAGCCCCAGGGCCATCTTGGTGAGCATGTTCATGGGCGCTCCGTGTGGTACGACGATCCGACCATCATAGAAGCAGCGCGCCCCGACCCCTTGCGCAAAGTCACGTGCGGGTGCGAAGCACACAGCGCCCTACCCCCGATTGATTCCCCAGAAGAGAAAAGCCGGCGCCCGGCTGTCAAACAATATTCAACCTAGAAACAGCAGTTGATCGCTTTGTATCCCTTGCCAAGCCGCATGAAATCAAGGTTTGACAGCTCCGATGGCGTTACTAGGTTCAAATGAAAA
Organism: Comamonadaceae bacterium; assembly: GCA_003484805.1. Classification (GTDB taxonomy): domain Bacteria; phylum Pseudomonadota; class Gammaproteobacteria; order Burkholderiales; family Burkholderiaceae_C; genus Simplicispira. Next base: position 549 of record DMZZ01000230.1, read on the forward strand.
CTGCCCGCAGCGCTTTACCAACAAGCGCCACAAGCTACCATATTTATAGCAATAGACGCAAACTGAAAAAACGCAAGCAGACTCAGTGCCCCTCCGGGGCGGGGCCTACAGGCTGCTCCTGGGCGACGGTGATCCGGGCGCCGGGCACCGTCGTGCGCGCCAGCAGCGAGTACATGGTGGGCACGACGAAGACGGTCAACAGCGTGCCCAGCGACATGCCACCCACGATCACCCAGCCAATCTGCATGCGGCTCTCGGCCCCCGCGCCGCTGGCCAGCGCCAGCGGAATGGCGCCCAGCACCATGGCGCCCGTGGTCATGAGAATGGGGCGCAGGCGTTGCGCCGAGGCCTTGACGAGAGCATCGACCATCTCCAGCCCCTGCTCGCGCAGCTGGTTGGTAAATTCGACGATCAGGATGCCGTGCTTGGTGATCAACCCCACCAGCGTGATCAGGCCAATCTGTGAATACACATTGATCGAGCCACCGCTCCACTTGAGCGCCAGCAGCGCGCCGATCATCGAAAGCGGCACCGACAGCATGATGACCAGCGGGTCGATGAAGCTTTCAAACTGCGCTGCCAGCACCAGAAAAATGAACACCAGCGCCAGCACGAAGACGATGCCCAGCGCCCCTTGCGAGCTTTTGAACTCGCGCGAGATGCCGCCCAGTTCGGTGGTGTAGCCGGGCTTGAGCACCTGGGCGGCGGTGCGATCCATGAACGTCAGTGCTTCGCCGAGCGAATACTCGGGCGCCAGGTTGGCGGTGATGGTGGCCGAGCGGCGCTGACCAAAGTGGTTCAGCTCGCGCGGGCTCACGCTCTCGCGCACGCTGACCAGGCTCGACAGCGGAATCAAGGCATCGGCCCGGCCGCGCACGTAGATCGCGTCGATGTCCTGCGGCGTGGTGCGCCCCTCGCCGGCCGTCTGCACGATCACGTCGAACTGCTCGGCATCGCGCTTGTAGCGCGTCACGGCACGCCCGCCCAGCATGGTCTCGATGGCGCGCGCCACCACGTCCACGCCCACGCCCAGATCGGCGGCGCGCTCGCGGTTGACGGTGATGCGCAACTCGGGCTTGTTCAACCGCAGGTCCACGTCGGGCGAGAGGATGCCGGGGTTTTTCGCCATCTCGTCGAGCATCTGCGTGACCGTGGCGCTGAGGTTTTCGTAGCTGTCCGAGGTCTGGATGACATAGTTCAGCGGCCGCGAGCGGAAGCCCTGCCCGAGCGAGGGCGGCGTGATGGGGAAGGCATTGACCCCCGGAAGGCTGGAGATGCGCGACTGCATCTCGCGGGCCAGTTGCAGGGTGCTGCGGCTGCGGTCTTCCCAGTCCACGGTGCGGTACACCACACTGCCCTGCGACACCATGGGATTGCCGATGTTGGCAAAGATGCGGTCGAACTCGGGGTAGTCGCGGCCTATTTTTTCCAGCTCCAGTGCGTAGCGGTTGGTGTATTCGAGCGTGGCGCCATCGGGCGCCGTCACGCTGGCCAGAATGGTGCCCCGGTCTTCCAGCGGCGACAGCTCCTGGCGCATCGTGGGGTACACCAGCACCAACCCTACGCCACTGAGAGCCATCACCCCCAGCACCAGCCAGCGCGCCTGGAACACCGCACCGCGCCAGCCTGCGCCCGTCCAGCGCGCGGTGACCAGCCAGCGCAGCAGGCGGCCATAGCCATCGGACAGCGCCGTCAGCCACCGCTCCATGGAGCGGTCGAACCAGTGGGGCTTGGGGTTGTGCCTGAGCAGCAGCGAGCACATCATGGGCGAGAGCGTGAGCGCCACAAAGCCCGACACCAGCACCGCCCCGGCCAGCGCCAGGGCAAACTCGACGAACAGGCGCCCCGTGCGCCCCGGGGTGAAGGCCAGCGGCGCATACACCGCCACCAGCGTCAGTGTCATGGCGACGATGGCAAAACCGATCTCGCGCGCGCCCTTGATGGCGGCGGAGAACGGGTCCAGCCCTTCCTCGATGTGCCGGAAGATGTTCTCCAGCATGACGATGGCATCGTCCACCACCAGCCCGATGGCCAGCACCAGCGCCAGCAGTGTCAGGGTGTTGATGGAAAACCCCGCCATCTGCATCAGCGCAAAACTGCCGATCAGGCTCACCGGAATGGTGATGATCGGAATGATGGAGGCTCGCACCGTGCGCAAAAATACGAAGATCACCAGCGCCACCAGCACCACCGCTTCAGCAATGGTGGTGTAGACGCTCTTGACCGATCGGTCGATGAACCGCGAGTTGTCGTTGGCGATGTCCACCGTCACGCCCGTCGGCAGGTCGGCCTGCAGGATTGGCAGCATGGCGCGCACACCGTTGGCCAGCTCCAGCGGGTTGGCCGTGGTCTGGCGGATCACGCCGACCGAGATGGCCTCGCGCCCGTTGAGCCGCACGCGGCTGCGGTCGCTCGCGAGGCCCTCTTCCACCCGCGCCACATCGCTCAGGCGCACCGGAAAACCGTTCACATTGCGCACCACGATCCGGGCAAACTGCTCGGCCGTCACCAGGCTGGTCTGCGAGGTGACGCTGAACTCGCGCTGCTGCGACTCGATGCGGCCCGCAGGCAGTTCGAGGTTGCTGCGCCGGATCGCGTCCTCGACGTCCTGCGTGGTGATACGGTAGCCCGCCATGCGCTGCGGGTCGAGCCACACGCGCATGGCATAGCGGCGCTCACCATAGATGGGCACATCGGCCACGCCGCTGACCGTCTGGAGCCGGGGCTTGACGATGCGGTTGAGCATGTCATTGATCTGCAGCGGTGTATGCGTGTCGCTGCTGAAGGCCAGCCACATCACCGGGAAGGCGTCGGCCTCGACCTTGGCTATCACCGGTTCATCCACCGCATCGGGCAGGCGGTTGCGCACACGGGCCGTGCGGTCGCGCACCTCGGCAGCGGCGTTGTCGGCATCCTTTTCGAGCCGAAAGCGCACCGAAATCTGGCTGCGCTCGGCCCGGCTGATGGAGGTGATCACATCCACCGCGTCAATGCCGGCAATGGAGTCTTCCAGCGGCTTGGTCACCTGCGATTCCATGACCTCGGCCGACGCGCCAGCGTAAGTCACGCTGACGGTGACCACAGGCTCGTCGATCTTGGGGTACTCACGCACCGACAGGCGGGTGAAGCTCACAGCGCCGATCAAAAGCACCAGCAGCGAAAGCACGGTGGCAAACACCGGGCGGCGAATGGAGATTTCAGCAAGTTGCATGGGTGGGGCCGGCGGGCTCGGTGCTCAGTCGGACGTGCGCTGGGCGGAAGAAGCACCGCCCACGGGCGCCTGGGGCAATTCGACCACGCGCACGGGCGCGCCATCGCGCTGCACCCGTTGCTGCCCGGCCGTGACCACCGTATCGCCCAGCGACAGGCCATCCTGTACCTCGACCATGCCGCCCTGGCGCTGGCCCAGCCGGACAGGCACGCGCTGCACCACCAGGCTGCCGGCGGCCGTACCCGGCACCACAGTGAACACATACGGGCTGGAGCCCTGGGGCACGATAGCCTCCTCGGGCACGACCAGCGCATCGGCGCGGGTATCGAACCGGGCGGTCACCCGGGCGAACATCCCTGGCCGCAGCTGCAGACGCCGGTTGTCGATGCTGGCGCGCACCGACACCGAACGGCCATTGGCATCGATCTGCGGGTCGATCGCGCGCACCTGCGCCTCGTAGGTTTCGCCAGGCAAGGCATCGAGCTGCACCTGCGCCACCTGCCCGACACGAATCTGCCCCTGGTAACGCTCGGGCAGCCGGAAGTCGACGAAAACACTATCGATGTCTTCAATGTTCACGATGTCGGCACCATCCTTGAGGTAGTCGCCCACATACACGTTGCGCAGGCCCGCCATGCCGTCAAACGGTGCCACGAGCTTGAGCCGTGCCGCCGTGGCCTCCGCCAGGGCCAGTTTGGCCTGCGCCACCTGCAGGTTGGCGGCGCTTTCATCGAGCGAACGCTGGCTCACGAAACCCTGCGCCACCAGATCGCGGTTGCGCTGGTGGTTGGCCCGCGCAATCGACAATTCGGCCTGGGCCTGCTGCACCTGGGCGCGGGGCAACTGGTCGTCGAACTGCACCAGCACCTGCCCCTTGCGCACGCGCGCCCCGTCGCTGAAATGAAGCTGCGTGACGCGCCCGCTCACCTCGGGACGCAGCACCACGCTGCGGCGCGAGCGCAGGCTGCCCACGGCCTGGACCTCGTCACGGATGACCGTGGTGCGCACACGCGCCACTTCGACGCTGACAGGCTGCTGCGGGGCTGCCTTGCCCTTGCCAGCCCCGTTCTGCGAGCCCTGTGACGGAGCAACGCCAGACGCGGCCGCCGGTGCGGGACGTTGCAGCCACCAGGCTGCCGTACCGGCGCCCGCCAGGCCAAGGACCGCGACGATGACATAGGTTGCTCTGATAGCCATGGGGACCAATACCGGGTTACATGTTCACGCCATCTGCCAATGTAGCAGCGCACCTGCACCGCCAAAGGCCGCATGACCGCGTAGCCCACCGCAAGGCACGGTCATTTACCCAGGCTTTACACAATGCGGCCCGCCGGGTGACACACATCGATGCGCAGAAACCCGTCAGCGCCTTCCGAGCGCCTGCTCCACACCCCGGTTGGCCAGGGCGTCGGCACGCTCGTTGCCGGGGTCGCCGGAGTGACCCTTGACCCAGCGCCAGTCGATCTGGTGGCCGCCCTGCGACACCAGCGCATCAAGACGCTGCCACAGCTCCACGTTCTTCACGGGTTGCTTGGCCGCCGTGCGCCAGCCGCGGGCCTTCCATCCGTGGATCCATTCGGTGATGCCCTTGCGCACATATTCGCTGTCGAGAAACAGGGTGACAGCGCAAGGGCGCTTGAGCGCCGTGAGTGCCTCGATCACCGCCAGCAATTCCATTCGGTTGTTGGTGGTGCCCAGCTCTCCGCCAAAAAGCTCTTTTTCGGTGGGCCCCGAGCGCAGCAGCACGCCCCAGCCGCCCGGCCCGGGGTTGCCCTTGCACGCCCCGTCGGTGTAAATCTGTACCTGGTTCACTCGCTGTTCCTGTCGGTCAAAGTCATGTCTGTGGCATTGCGTGCCACCGGGATGGAGGCCGTGGCGCGCTGCCGATGGGTGCGCCATGCGGGCTCCATCAGTCGCATGCCGTGCACGCGCTTGACGCCCACGACGAAATACCCCGCGCCCAGAATCGGCCAGCACCGTTCGCCCACGCGCTCCATCCACGCGAAACGCTCCATCCAGTGCTCGGAGCGCACCGCCGGTCGGTAGCAACCGAAATCGGCCGGTTCCACCTCGAAGTTGAGCAGGCGCAACCAGTCGCGCAACCGCCAGGCACTGATGAACTCGCCCACATCGGGCAGGTACAGGCGCCCACGGCCTCCGCTCAGGCGCTGGTACAGGCGCACGCGCTGCTGGCGCAGCCCCCACAAGCTGATCGGGTTGAGCCCGGTGATCACCACGCGCCCCTCAGGCACCAGCACGCGTGCCACCTCGCGCAGGGCCACATGCGGGTCGTGGCTGAGTTCGAGCGTGTGCGGCAGCAGCACCAGGTCCAGGCTGTTGTCGGGAAAAGGCAGCGCCACGGCGTGGGCCAGCAGATCCGGTGCCGGGCCGGCATCGGGCTCAGGGGTCTGCATGGCGTCGAGTGCCAGCCAGCGGTGGGGCATACGGTTGGCACGCAGGCCATCGAGCAGCGGCATGCCGATCTGCAGGCTGTGGTAGCCAAACACATCGGCCACCGCCTCGTCAAAGCGCGCCTGCTCCCAGGCCAGCAGGTAGCGCCCGGGCGGAGAATCGAACCAATGGTGCAAACCTATAATTTCTGTGCTCATGAACCTGCTTGCGTTACCCGCCTTCTCCGACAACTACCTCTGGCTGCTGCACGATGCGCGCCAGGCCGTCGTGGTGGATCCCGGCCAGGCAGAGCCCGTGCTGCAGGCCCTGCAAGACCGGGGACTGCAATTGCAGGCCATTCTAGTCACGCACCACCATGCCGATCATGTCGGCGGCGTGGATGCCCTGCGCCAGGCCACCGGTGCCCCGGTGTACGGCCCGGCACGCGAGCGCATTCCGGCTCCTTTCATTCCCCTGTCGCAGGGCAGCCGGGTGGAAGCGCTCGGGCTGGGGTTCGAGGTGCTGGACGTGCCGGGCCATACGGCCGGGCACATTGCCTACTTTTGTCCGCAGGTGGACGGTGCACCACTGCTCTTTTGCGGCGACACGCTTTTTTCCGGTGGCTGCGGTCGCCTGTTCGAAGGCACCCCGGCGCAGATGCTGGCCTCGCTCGACCAGCTCGCGGCCCTGCCAGGCGACACCCGGGTGTGCTGCACCCACGAATACACACTTTCCAACCTGAAATTTGCCCGCGCCGTGGAACCCGGCAATGCCGCGCTGGTCCAGTACATTAGCCGCTGCGAAGCGCTGCGCGCACAAGGACTGCCCACACTCCCTTCACGCATCGCCCTGGAACGTGAAATCAACCCCTTCCTGCGCACCCGCGAGAACGCCGTGGCGGCCGCTGCTGCAGGTTTTGCACCCCCTACCGATACGCGCGATGCCGTGGCCGTTCTGGCGGCCCTGCGCGAATGGAAAAACGAGTTTCGATGAAGTTCCTCCACCTTGCCTGTCTGGCGGGTCTGCTCTGGCTCTCGGGCTGCGCCACCCCGCTGGCCACCGCCCCTGTCTCCGACCCCGCCACACCCTTCTCTTCTGCCCCTGAGCAGACCCCGGCAACGCAGGCGCATACACCCGTCATTCCCCTGGGCCCGCTGCAACCCATCGCACCATCCCGGGCTTCGCGCCTGGAAGTGATGCCGCTTTTCACGCCTTCGGATCTGTGGGACCGCATTCGCCGGGGCTTTGCCATGCCCGATCTGGAACACGAACTGGTGCAGGACCGCGAGCAGTGGTATGCCAGCCGGCCCGAGTACATGCAGCGAATGACCGAGCGCTCACGCAAGTACCTGTTCCACATCGTCGAGGAGCTGGAACGCCGCGGCATGCCCACCGAACTGGCACTGCTCCCCTACATCGAAAGCGCCTTCAACCCGCAGGCGGTATCGTCGGCTCGGGCCGCAGGCATGTGGCAGTTCATGCCGGCAACGGGCAACTACTTCGACCTCAAGCAGAACGCCTTCCGCGACGACCGGCGCGACGTGCTGGCCTCCACCCGCGCCGCGCTCGACTACCTGCAAAAGCTCCACGGCATGTTCGGCGACTGGCATCTGGCGCTGGCCGCCTACAACTGGGGCGAGGGTAGCGTGGGCCGCGCCATTGCGCGCAACCAGAAGGCCGGCCTGGGCACCCGCTACACCGACCTGACCATGCCTGCCGAAACGCGCATGTATGTACCCAAGCTCCAGGCGGTGAAAAACATCGTGGCCAACCCGGAGGCCTTCCGCACCGAGCTGCCGCTGATCGAGAACCACCCCTACTTCCAGACGGTGGACATCACACGCGATATCGACGTGGACCTGGCCGCGCGGCTGGCAGACGTGCGGCTGGAAGATTTCAAGGCGCTCAACCCCTCGCTGCACAAGCCGGTGATCCTGGCCGCAGGCACGCCCCAGATCCTGCTGCCCTGGGACAACGCCAAGGTCTTCGAGCGCAACTTTGCGGCCTACAGCGAGGGCCAGTACGCGAGCTGGACCGTCTGGACCCTGCCCTCCACCATGAACGCGACAGAAGCGGCGCGCCGCGTCGGCATGGACGAGTCTGACCTGCGCAGCATCAACCGCATTCCCCCGCGCATGCTGATCAAGGTCGGCTCGGCGCTCATCGTGTCGCGCTCCACGACCTTGCGCGCCGAGGTGGCCGAAAAGGTGGCCGACAACGGCCAG
>DMZZ01000163.1:0-1845 GCA_003484805.1 Comamonadaceae bacterium
GGTCGCGGCTGCACACCAGCCAGACCTCTGTGGGGCTGCGCTTGAAGTCGATGAAGCTGGCCTGCATGCGGCCCTTGGCCGACAGGAAGGCGGTCAGCCGGGCATGGTCCATGCCTAGCAGGGCGAAGTCGTGGGTGAGCTGGCCATGGAGAAATTTGACGGCGTCCTCGCCTTCGGCGCGGATCACACCCAGGTGGTTCAGGGGGGCAATGCCATGGAAGTTCAAAGTCATCCCTGAATTATGATGCCCGCTCCCTTTCACACAGGCAGCAGGGTTGTGCGTCGTCTTCTGGCATGGATTGTATTTTTGGCGGTGGTGCTCGGCGGTGGAACCGCCTGGTGGCTGCACGCCCCGCTGCCCATGGGCAGCGAGCCGCTGGAGCTGGCCATCGAGCCCGGCACGCTGCCGCGCGGCGTGGCCCAGGACGTGCAGGCCGCCGGCGTGCGCGTGGATGCGCGCATCCTCTATGCCTTCTTCCGCCTTTCGGGGCGCGGGCGCGACATCCGCGCCGGCAACTACGAAATTCCGCCCGGCACCACGCCACTCGTCCTGCTCGACAAGCTGGTGCGCGGCGAGGAAACCCTGCGCACCCTGACGCTGGTCGAGGGCTGGACTTTCCGCCAGGTGCGCACCGCGCTGGCGCGTGACGAGCAGCTCAAACACGACACGGCGGAGCTTTCAGACGCCGCCCTCATGGAGCGCCTGGGCCGCCCCGGAGTGCACCCCGAGGGACGTTTCTTCCCGGACACCTACACCTACGCCAAGGGGTCGAGCGAGCTGGCCGTGCTGCGCCGCGCGCTGCACGCCATGGACCGGCGCCTGGAGGCCGCCTGGGCGCAGCGCGCCGCCGACACGCCGCTCAAGTCGGCCGACGAAGCGCTGATTCTGGCGAGCATCGTCGAGAAGGAAACCGGCCGCGCCTCCGACCGCGCGCAGATCGCCGGGGTGTTCACCAACCGGCTGCGCAACGGCATGCTGCTGCAGACCGACCCCACCGTCATCTACGGCCTGGGCGAAAAGTTCGACGGCAACCTGCGCCGCAAGGATCTGCTGGCCGACACCCCATGGAACACCTACACCCGTGCAGGCCTGCCGCCCACGCCCATCGCCATGCCCGGTAAGGCCTCGCTGCTTGCGGCGGTTCAGCCTGAACGGACCAAGGCCCTGTATTTCGTCGCGCGGGGCGACGGCAGCAGCCATTTCAGCAGTTCGCTGGACGAGCACAACCGTGCCGTCAACCGATTCCAGCGCGGCCAGTAAAGAAAGAATCCTGCATGCCACCCACAGGCCTGTTCATCAGCTTCGAGGGCATCGACGGCGCTGGCAAGTCCTCGCACATTGATGCGTTGGCCGCCGCTTTCCGCGCGCAGGGCCGCAACGTGGTCTGCACGCGCGAGCCCGGCGGCACACCGCTGGCGGAAAAGCTGCGCGCCATGCTGTTGCACGACAGCATGGACGCCCTGACCGAGGCGCTGCTCGTCTTTGCCGGCCGGCGCGACCACCTGCGCACCGTCATCGAGCCCGCGCTGGTGCGCGGCGACGTGGTGCTGTGCGATCGCTTCACCGACGCCACCTTTGCCTACCAGGGGGGAGGGCGTGGTTTCGACTGGCAATCGCTCTCATTATTGGAGCGCCTCGCGCAGACGGGTCTTGCCCTGCAGCCCGATTTGATGCGTGAACCCGATTTGACCTTGTGGTTTGACCTGGCGCCCGCCGTGGCTGCTGCGCGCCTGGCGGGCGCGCGCTCGCCCGACCGCTTCGAGGCGCTGGACCAAGCCTTCTTCGAGCGGGTGGCCCAAGGATACGCACGCCGCGCCGCCGAGGCGCCTGGACGCTTTGCCCGG
>DMZZ01000163.1:1875-2533 GCA_003484805.1 Comamonadaceae bacterium
TGCTGGCCCAGCGCGGCCATGCCTGGCTGCTGCACGGCCCATCGGGCCTGGGCCAATACCGGCTGGGCCTGGAACTCGTGCGAGCATGGCTGTGTGATGCACCGACATCGCAGGGTGCCTGCGGCCAGTGCGCCAGCTGCCATGCCATCGACGTGCGCACCCATGCCGACCTGTGCGTGCTGATGCCCGAGGTGGACATGCTGGCCCTGGGCTGGCCGCTGCCTGAGAAGGCGCAGGCCGAAATCGACGACAAGGCACGCAAGCCCAGCCGGGAGATCCGGGTGGAGGCCATGCGCGCGGCCGTGGAGTTTGCCCAGCGCACCAGCGCGCGCGGCCGGGGCAAGGCCGTGCTGGTCTATCCGGCCGAGCAGATGAACACCATCACCGCCAATGCGCTGCTCAAGACGCTGGAGGAGCCACCGGGCGATGTGCGCTTCGTGCTGGCCAGCGAGGCTGCGCACCAGCTGCTGCCCACCATCCGCAGCCGCTGCCTGGGGCACACCATGGTCTGGCCCGCGCAGGCGCAGATGCTCGATTGGCTGGCCGGGCAGGGCGTGGCCGCAGCGGCAGCCGAATCATTCCTGCGGGCCACCGGGGGGCGTCCGGACGATGCCCTTGCTCTGGCGCGATCAGGACCGGGCCCCGAGGCGTGGGCGCA
>DMZZ01000163.1:2601-3212 GCA_003484805.1 Comamonadaceae bacterium
CCGCCGTCCATCGGGGCGCTGACCCACTGGTCGCGCACGCTCATGCAGGAGGCGCGCACCGCCGAGCACCCCTTCAATGCCGGGCTGATGCTCGAAGCGCTTGTCGCCCAGGCGCGAAACGTCCTACACTCCCACCCACCCACCCCGTCCGCACGAACATGAGCAGCCCCCCCACCGCGCCCCGCCCCAGCGTCATGCAGCTGGCCATCAAGGAAAAGGCGGCCTTGCATGCGGCCTACATCCCGTTCTTTGTCGAAGGCGGCATCTTTGTGCCGACCCCGCGCGAATACAAGCTGGGCGACGATGTGTACGTGCTGCTGACCCTGCCCGACGACACGCAGCGCTACCCTGTGGCCGGCCGCGTGGCCTGGGTGACGCCCGCGCGCGCGGGCGGCAACCGCACGCAGGGCGTGGGCATCCAGTTTCCCAAAGACGAAAAATCGCGCCAGCTCAAGGCCAAGATCGAAGAGTTGCTGGGCACGGCGCTGGGTTCGGACCGCCCAACCCAGACGATCTGAGCAGCTTCCACTTCTGGTGCCGATCCGCCCGCGCGGGTCGGCTTTTTTACTTGACGATGCATGTTCACTGATTCCCACTGCCACCTCACCTTT
>DMZZ01000152.1:0-5099 GCA_003484805.1 Comamonadaceae bacterium
AGTTGCTCGCGCGCCTTGGCCTGGCCCACATACTCCTGCAGCAGCTTGGGGCGCAGTGCGCGCTCGATCGCCTCTTCCTGGGGCGATGCAGGGGCCGCGGAGATCACGCGTTGGGCGGGTGCGGGAGCGAAATCGTCGGTGTGGATGGTCATGCGCGCTCAAGTATCTTCATGGGTTCAGCCACTGCTTGAGAGCGCTGCGGTAGGCCACATCGAACCGACCGTAATGGTCCTGCCCTGCAGGTGCCTGGCAACTGGATGCGCCACCGTACAATTGCCCCACCACGTAACGCTTGTCGCCAATAGTGTGAAACAGCCCAGAGCCACTGCTTCCGCCTTCTGTCACACCCTGATGCCATCCCATGGTGAGGAATGTCCCCTGGTTCCTATCGCTGGCATAGCACAGTTCACCTGAGCATGTACTGAAACGCAGAAGATAGCCTTGGCTGAACTTTTGCAAATCGCCCTTGGGATGGTGAACGCCAGCCAGCGAAAGACCCGCATCCAGCGATCCAAAGTAGGAGCCTGCATAAACGACACCGGCAGGCGGAGCGTCATTCAGGCGCATGAAGGAGGAGTCTGTCTCAGCGTTTGCGTGCAGCAACGTAGCCCCCCCCATGCGACGCTGGGCGCCTGCGCCAACGGTGCCAGAATTGCACGCGGCTGAGCGATAGAACCAGTCCGTGATCAACGACGAGGCTTCTACCTGTGTGGAGATGCAATGACTGGCGCTCAACAGGTACGGGGTTCCGCTCGATCGAATGTCGTTGAGCAAAGTCCCCGAACACAAGTAGGTTTTTGCGTCGCGCACAAAGATCATGCGCATAACAGAGCGGCTCTGATCCAAGAATTCTGGCTTGCACATCACATCGACTTCACAGCTACCGGACTCTCCCACTTTGGCGAGGCCCCGCGCTTCAGTTTCGTCGGGTGACAGTACGTAGTGCGACAGACGCGGAACAGCCAGCTTGACACTCGCCGTGGCAGCCGAGGCCGGAATTTCCACTTCCACCGTCGTTTCAGGGCCACCAAAATCCGGGCTCCAGTAGGTATGAGCCGCTTCATCCGGTGTACCGGCTTGTAGATTTCGGTCGATAGTGGCCATGATGTGCTGCCGGGTCACTTCGGCCGCCGTATCACCTCCTTGGGCGTAGAAACGTAGCACGGCACCAGCAGGCAGCCCGCTCACGAGGACACCCAGGCGCACGCCCTTGGCTCCTTCTGAAGTCACACTAAGTGCTGCGGTGCGGGTACCGCGAACTGTATCCTCCCAGCGCAGCAAGGCCGAAAAATCGGAATGCGTGGCCAAAGCTGGCACATTCCGACCGACTCCAATCTGGGGCTCGGAGGCGCCCAGTGTCATTGATTTTTGCGCCATAGCTCCACTCCCCATGGGGCCCAGCACCACACGCGCTACCGCGCCCCCCGATTGCAGCGCGCGCGGTGCCAACGGAGTACCGTTGACAACGATGCCGCCGGTATCGTAAGGCTCGATCCGATCCACCGGCTGCGGTTCTGGCACCGGAGCAGGGGCGGGGGTTGGGGCTGGATCTGGCGTATCAGCGGAACCTTCACCCCCGTCTCCACCACCGCAAGCAGCCAGCGTCGCGGCAAGTACGACAGCAATCAACCAAGTCCAACGAGCAGCTTTCTTCGCTTTCATCAACATATCCAATCCATCAAGAAACTATTTGGCCAGCGCCTTGAGCGCCAGCTTGATGCCTTCGCTCACGCCCACCTCTGGCGGCAAGGCCTTCAACGCAGCGGCCGCCTCCTTGTCGTTGTAGCCCAGCGCCAGCAAGGCCTGCAGGATATCGGCCTGGGCCTCGCTGGTAGCGTGGGCATGGGCGCCCCCCATGTCGGCGCCGAGCTTGCCCTTGAGCTCGAGCAGCAGGCGCTCGGCGGTTTTCTTGCCGATGCCTGGCACCTTGACCAGGCGCCCGGCCTCCTGCAGCGTGATGGCCTGCGCCAGGTCCTGTACCCCCATGCCGCTCAGGATGGACAGCGCCGTGCGCGGGCCCACGCCCGAGATCTTGATGAGTTCGCGGAAAGCCGCGCGTTCCTGGGCGCTGCCAAAGCCGTACAGCAGTTGCGCATCCTCGCGCACGATGAACTGCGTGAGCAGGCTCACCCGTTCGCCGATGGCGGGCAGGTTGTAGAAGGTGCTCATGGGCACCTGCACCTCGTAGCCGACGCCGTGGCAATCCACCAGCACCTCGGGCGGGTTCTTCTCCAGCAGCTGGCCGGTCAATTTGCCTATCATTGGTGTCCTTTGTCGCCGTCCGGCGCATTCCGACGGAATTATCAACGTGATCCTGCGCCACACCTTCACCCCCCACAACAATACCCGCCTCACGCACCTGTGCGGCCCGGCCGACAGCCACCTGCGCACCATCGAGGCGGCGCTGCAGGTGAGCATCGCGCACCGGCACGAGCAGTTCAAGGTGGACGGCCCCAAGGCGCGCGCCACGCAGGCGCTGGAGGTGCTGCAGGCGGTCTACGAGATGGCCGAGCGGCCCATCTCCGAAGAACACCTGCAGCTCATGCTGGTGGGAGACAGTGCCCTGGCGGCTGAAACCGAAGGCGGCCCGGCGCTGCTGAACACCCGCCGCGCCGACCTGCGCGCGCGCACGCCCACGCAGGCCCAGTACCTGGACAACATCGCCACGCACGACATCACGTTCGGAATCGGCCCTGCGGGCACCGGAAAGACCTACCTGGCCGTCGCCTGCGCGGTCGATGCACTCGAGCGCAGCAACGTGCAGCGCATCGTGCTCACGCGCCCGGCCGTGGAGGCGGGCGAGCGCCTGGGCTTCCTGCCGGGCGACCTGGCGCAGAAGGTGGACCCGTACCTGCGCCCGCTGTACGACGCGCTCTACGATCTCATGGGCTACGACAAGGTGCAGAAGGCCTTCGAGCGCAACGCACTGGAGATCGCACCGCTAGCCTTCATGCGCGGGCGCACGCTGAACAACGCCTTCGTCATCCTCGATGAAGCGCAGAACACCACGCCCGAGCAGATGAAAATGTTCCTCACACGCATCGGTTTTGGCGCCAAGGCCGTGGTGACGGGCGACGTGAGCCAGATCGACCTGCCCAAGGGCCAGCTCAGCGGCCTGATCGACGCCGAGCGCGTGCTCAAGCGCGTCAAGGGCATCGCCATCACACGCTTCACCACCGCGGACGTGGTGCGCCACCCGCTGGTGGCGCGCATTGTGGATGCCTACGACGCCCAGCGCAGCCGCCCGGTACCACGCGCCTGAATGGACATTTATTTATTTGATAGCTGCACGCGCTTGCTGCATAAGGGCTGGAACCAAAAATGACCTTGAATCAACTCGCCCTGTCCCTGCAGTTCGGTCGCTTCGATGGCGCCGCTGCCCACCGCGCCGCGCTGCCGCGCCATAAAGTCATACGCTGGATCCGCCACGCCCTGGCCTCGGACGCAGAAATCACCGTGCGCATCGTCGGCGAGGACGAGGGCCGCCAGCTCAACCGCAACTACCGGCACAAGGACTACTCCACCAACGTGCTGACCTTCGATTACACACAGGAGCCGCTGGTGACCGCCGACCTGGTGCTTTGCGCCCCGGTGGTCGAGCGCGAGGCACGCGAGCAGAACAAGAACCTGGAAGAGCACTACGCCCACCTGCTGGTGCATGGCACGCTGCATGCACAAGGTTGGGACCATGAGACCAGCGAAGAAGACGCCCAGGAGATGGAGGCGTATGAAACGGCCATCCTCCAGGAGCTGGGTTTTGCCGATCCCTACGCCCGTTAAGGCCCTCGGTTCACCGCCAGCCATCACACTTTCGGCAAAGCAATGCCAACTTTTTCGGCGCCAATCAGGGCCAATCAGGGCCAATCAGGGCCAATCAGGGCCAATCAGGGCCAATTTTCCGCCGATCTCCACCTAAGATGACAGGAATGATGTCAGGCCACTTTTCAGGCCTGGCCTTGGAGAAGAAGCCTTGGAAACCGCCCTGCTGCTCACCGCCGCCTTCATCGCCGGCGCCCTCAATGCCGTAGCCGGGGGCGGCAGTTTTCTGACGCTGCCCGCACTCGTCTTCACCGGCATGCCGCCCGTAGCGGCCAACGCCACGGGCACGGTGGCGCTGCTACCAGGCTACATCGCTGGCGCCTGGGGCTTCCGGGAGGACATGCAGTCTCCGCCCGGCCTCTCGATGCGCGCCGTGGTGCTGCTCTCGCTCATCGGCGGCTCGGCGGGCGCCGCGCTGCTGCTGGTCACGCCCGACGCCACCTTCCGGCGCGTCGTGCCCTGGCTGCTGCTGGCGGCCACCGCCATGTTCGCCTTCGGCCCCAGGCTGCGCCAATGGGCGGGCGCATCCAACCACAGCCAGGCCACGCCGTGGAAGGCCGCGCTCGGCATGCTGGCGGTGGCGGCCTACGGTGGCTACTTCAACGGCGGACTGGGCATCCTGCTGCTGGCCCTGTTCGGCCTGCTGGGGCAGACGCAGCTCAACGCCATGAACGGCATGAAGAACCTCGTCTCCGCCCTGCTCACCGCCATCGCTGTGGCGATCTACGCGGCGGGCGGCATCGTGCACTGGCCGCAGGCACTGATGATGATGGTAGCTGCCACGGCGGGCGGTTACGGCGGTGCGCGCGTGGCACGCAAGCTGCCCGCAAGCGTGCTGCGCTGGGGCATCGTGGCCACGGGTCTGGTGATGGCGGCGGTTTTCTTCTGGCGGCAGTGAGCAGCGACGAAGCGCACTCCCCCAGCCCCGGGCGTGCGAACGAACGCGCGCTCTGGGCCATGCTGCTGGCGCTGCTCAGCGGCTTCGCGCTCAGCCAGGCGTTCCGCACCACCACGGCCATGATGGCCCAGGGGCTGATGGCGGATTTCGGGCTGTCCGCCCAGTCGCTCGGCGCCTTCGCCGGACTCTTCGGCCTGTCCTTCGGCGTGGCGCAGTTGCTGATGGGCGTGGCGCTGGACCTGTACGGCCTGCGCCGCACCGTGCTGACCGCCTTTCCGCTGGCGATTGCCGGGGCCGCGCTCTCCGCCCTGGCGCCCGATTACGCCTGGCTGATGGCGTGGCAGCTGCTGATCGGCGTGGGCTGCTCACCCGCCTTCCTGGC
>DMZZ01000332.1:0-3348 GCA_003484805.1 Comamonadaceae bacterium
CGCAGCCACTACGAGGCGGTGGCCGACATCGCCAGCGGGCTGGCGCTGGGCGAGCGCATCCAGATCCGCCGCAACTTCTACACCGTGGTGGGGCTCACGCGGCGCATGGTTTCATCGAGCGGCGACCCCATGGTTTTCATCCCGCTGAAGGACGCACAGGCGGCGCAGTTCCTCAAGGACAACGACGCCATCTGGCAAGGGCGCCGGCGCACCGAGGAGAACCCCGCCTTCAATCGCCCCGGCGTGCCGGGGCTGCTGGAGGCCGTGATCGCATCGCAGAGCAGCAATCCCTATGTGAATGCCGTACTGGTGCGCATCCGCCCAGGGCACGACCCCGAGGAGGTGGCGCAGACGATCCGCCGCTGGAAGCACCTGACGGCGTACACCCGTGTGCAGATGGAAGACATCCTGGTGGGCAAGCTCATCGCCACGTCCGCCAAACAGATCGGCATGTTCCTGGCCATCCTGGCGGTGGTCAGCGCGGCCATTGTGGCTTTCATCATCTACACACTCACCCTGGGCAAAATCCGCGAGATCGCCGTGCTCAAACTCATCGGCACAAAAAACCGCACCATCGCCGGCATGATCGTGCAGCAGGCACTGGGGCTGGGGCTGATCGGCTTCGTGGTGGGCAAGATCACCGCCACCTTCATGGCGCCAGCCTTCCCCAAGTATGTGCTGCTGATTCCGCAGGACACAGTCACGGGCCTGGTCGCCATTATGGTGATCTGCGTGCTGGCCAGCGCAATCGCCATCCGGGCCGCGCTGCGCGTCGATCCGGCCGAAGCGGTAGGAGGTTGACATGGCTGGGAAAGGCATTCTCATCGAGGGCCTGCGCAAGCGATATGGCCAGGGCGACACTGCGGTGGACGCGCTCAAGGACGTCAACATGGCCGTGGCGCCCGGCGAGGTGGTGGGGCTGATCGGCCCCTCGGGCTCGGGCAAGAGCACCCTGCTCAAGTGCCTGGGCGCCGTGATCGAGCCAAGCGCCGGACGCATGACGCTGGGCGACGAAGTGATCTACGAGGACGGCTGGAAAACCCGCGACCTGCGCGCGCTGCGGCGTGACCGCATCGGCTTCGTTTTCCAGGCACCGTACCTGATACCGTTCCTCGACGTGACCGACAACGTTGCGCTGCTGCCCATGCTGGCCGGTGTGCCCAACAAGGAGGCGCGCCAGCGTGCGCTGGAGCTGCTGCAGGCGCTGGACGTGCAGCACCGCGCCCGCGCCATGCCCTCCCTGCTCTCGGGCGGCGAGCAGCAGCGCGTGGCCGTTGCGCGCGGATTGGTGAACCGACCACCCGTCATCCTGGCGGACGAACCCACCGCGCCGCTCGACAGCGAGCGCGCGCTGGCCGTGATCCGCATCCTCAACGACATGGCGCGCCGTTTCGAGACGGCCATCATCGTGGTCACACACGACGAAAAGATCATTCCCACCTTTCGGCGGATTTACCACATCCGCGACGGCGTCACGCACGAAGAAGCCGGCGAAGGGCGGGATATTGAACTCCCCGCATGAAGGAATCCGCATGACCTACCCATCGCAAAGCTCGCTCTGGATTCGTGGCGCTGCCGTGTTGACAGCGGTCTTCGGCCTGCTGACGATCAAGGAGGGCGGCACGGTGCTGTTCGGAGACGCTGCGGCGCGCGCCGCCGCAGGGGCCTACGTTCCTTTTGTGTTGTGGTTCAACTTCCTGGCAGGCTTTGCCTATGCCATTGCCGCCATCGGGCTGTGGCGCCGGCAGCGCTGGGCTGCCTGGCTGGCAGCGGGCATTGCCATGGCCACCGCGCTCACGTTTGCGGTCTTTGGTGTGCATGTGCTGGCAGGGGGCGCCTACGAGCAGCGCACCGCGCTGGCCATGGCGTTGCGCACCACCGTCTGGACGGTGATCGCTGCCTTGGCGTGGCGCCAGCTTCCCGGCCGCACGGCCTGACATCCACTTGCCAGCGAGACACGACGCCATGATGGTCACTTCCACACGAATGCAAGCCACAGGCCCGCGCGTGGCCTTGCTTCTGGCGGCTCTTCTGGCCGGTTGCGCTGCGGGGCCTGATTTCCGGCCGCCAGCGCTTCCTGCCGATGCGGGATCTGTGGGCGTACCGGCCCAGGCCCAGACGGTGTCTGCCGCCACGGCACTGGGCCAGGCCCAGCACTGGAATGACCGCATGGACCTGGATGCGCCTTGGTGGCGGTACCTGGGGTCGCCGCAACTCGACGCGTTGATCGACGAAGCGCTCGCCGCCAGCCCCACGCTCGCATCGGCACAGGCCACGTTGCGCCAGGCGCAGGAGTTGCAGGCAGCCCAGACGGCCACGCTGCAACTGCCGCGCGCCGACCTCGCGCTGGGCAGCCAGCGCCAGCAGACATCGCCCAGCGCACAGGGCCAGGCGGGGCCGGGACGGGAGTTCAGCCTGCACAGCGCCAGCATCGGCGTGCAGTACCCGCTGGACCTGGCGGGTGGGAACCGGCGTGCGCTGGAAGCCCTGGCCGCCCGCACCGAACACAGGCGCTACCAGCTTGAGGCCGTGCGCCTGGGGCTTGCGGCCAGCGTGGCATCGGTCGCTATCACCCAGGCGCGGCTGGCGGCGCAGGCCGAGGCGCTGCAAGCCATCGTGGACAACCAGCAGCAGCAAGGTGCGCTGGCCCGCGCGCGCGTGCGTCTGGGGCAGGCCGCGCCCGACGAGGTGCTGGCGCTGCAGGCGCAGATGGAGCAGGCCCGCTCCGGCCTGCCGCTGCTGCACAAGCAGCAGCAACAGGCCGCCCACCTGCTGGCCATGCTGGCGGGGCGCGCGCCGGGAGCCGCTGCGCTGCCGTCGTTCACCCTGCGCGACTTTCACTTGCCTGAGGCGTTACCACGGGTCATTCCGTCGGAACTGGTGCGCCGTCGCCCCGATGTTCAGGCGGCGCAGGCCCTCATGCAGGCGGCCAGTGCGGACCATGGTGTGGCCGTCGCGCGCCTGTATCCGCAGATTCGACTCAGCGCCAGCCTGGGCAGCCAGGCACTCAGCATGGGCGCGCTGTTTGGTGGCGAATCGGCGGTGTGGGGCCTCATCGCCCAACTGACCCAGCCGCTGTTCAACCCGGCCCTGCCGGCCGAGCGGCGCGCGGCCCTGGCTGCTCTCGATGCGGCGGCGGCCAACTACCAGGCGGTGGTGCTCGACGCCCTGCGCGGTGTGGCTGACGCCATGCGAGCTGTCGAAAGCGATGCCGAGGCGCTGGCCGCGCTGGCGCGGGCCGATGCCGCCGCCCAGGCCAGCCTGCAATCTATGGAGCGCCAGCGCGCATTGGGTTCTGCCAGCTACCTGCAGTGGCTGGTGGCGCAGCAGCAGGTGCTGCAGGCGCGC
>DMZZ01000332.1:3353-3654 GCA_003484805.1 Comamonadaceae bacterium
TGCCGGAGGGCGCTGACCCGGCGCGCCGACGCTCGAAGTGGCGGCCGATGTGATCGCACACCCGGTCGCACAGCACATCCACCGAACCGTCGGCCCGGCGGTAGTACGCGTTCTGGCCCCGCATCTCGCGCAGCACCAGGCCATGGCGNNGCAGCAGCAGGTGCTGCAGGCGCGCAGCAACCTGGTGGCGGCACAGGCCCAGCGGCTGGCCGACAGCGCTGCGCTGTTCCAGGCGGTGGGCGCCGGTTGGGAGGGGGCAGGGTCAGCTGCCGGTGTTGCCGGAGGGCGCTGACCCGGCGCG
>DMZZ01000332.1:3686-10761 GCA_003484805.1 Comamonadaceae bacterium
GTCAGCAGCGCCAGATGGCGTGACACGTTGGCCATGCTGCAGCCACACAGCTGAGCCAGCTCGCCCACGTTGCGCTCCCCCGCGCCCAGCCACTGCAGGATCTGCAGCCGGGTGGGCTCGCCCAGCACCCGGAAATGGTCCGCCACCTGCTCCAGCACCGCATCGGGGAGCTGGGGCAGGGCATCGCATGACGGGGGAGGGGGCGTGGGCGTCATGGCGCCAGAAAGATAAAAATCAACTTATTGACTATTTAGTTAGTTGCGCAAATAATATCGCAACACACCCTGACTGACCAGCCCTGTCCGACAGACGGGACATGCCACGAAAGAACGACCATGCAGAAGATTCCTCCCTTGCTCAGAGCCCTGGCCTTGGCGCTGCCCCTGACCCTGGCGGGTGCAGTCGGCGCGGCCGACATGGCCACCGCACCGGCGCAAGCCTCGGCGTTGCAGGGGCTGACCGGTTTTGACGGTGTGGTCGAGGCCGTGCGCCAGACGGTGATCGCCGCGCAGGTGCCGGGCGCGGTGGTCGAACTGAACGTCAAGGCGGGCGACCGTGTGCAGGCCGGGCAGCTGCTGCTGCGCATCGATGCACGCGCCGCCGACCAGACTGCCGCCGCCAGCAACGCACAGGTGCAGGCGGCCCGCGCTGCCCTGGACGTGGCTACGCGCGAATACGAGCGCCAGAAGCAGCTGCACCAGAAGAAATACATCAGCCAGGCCGCGTTGGAGCGGGCCGAGTCCGAATTCAAGGCCACCAGCGCCCAGGTCGCCGCGCAGATGGCGCAGGCCGGTGTGGCACGCACCCAGACCGGGCTGCACACCGTGCGTGCACCCTACGCGGGGGTGGTGGCCGAGGTGCCGGTGGCGCTGGGCGACATGGCCATGCCCGGCCGCCCGCTGCTGACGCTGTACGACCCCGCCGCGCTGCGTGTGACGGCCTCGGTGCCGCAATCGGCCGCAGGCAGCGTGCAGGCCGACACCGTGCGCGTGGAGCTGCCCGGCCTGGCGGCCGCGCAGCAGTGGCCGCGCGCCACGCGCGTGCAGGTGCTTCCCACGGTGGACGCCGCCACGCACACCGTGCAGGTGCGCGCCGAGCTGGGCGCAGGGCCGGACGGCGTGGCCCCCGGCATGTTCGCGCGCCTGTGGCTGCCGGTCACCGGCAGTGCCGCGGCGGGCAAGACGGTGACCGTACCGCTCAAGGCCGTCGTGCGCCGCGCCGAGATGACCGGGGTGTACGTGCAGGGCGAGGGCGGCAAGCCGCAGCTGCGCCAGGTGCGCCTGGGGCGTTCTGATGGCGAGCGTGTCGAGGTGCTGAGCGGCGTGGCGCCGGGCGAGCCGGTCGTGGTCGATCCGCAGTCCGCGCTGCGCGCACGCTGAAAGGCAGGCCATGCAAGACCAGAACCACAAGGGCATGGGCATCTCGGGCCGCATCGCGGCCTTCTTCCAGGCGGCGCAGATCACGCCGCTGCTGGCGCTGGTGGCGCTGTTGCTGGGCATCTTCGCGGTGCTGGTGACGCCGCGCGAAGAAGAGCCGCAGATCAACGTCACCATGGCCAACGTACTGATTCCGTTCCCGGGCGCCAGCGTGCGCGACGTGGAGCAGATGGTGGCCATCCCTGCCGAACAGGTGCTTGCGCAGATCAGCGGGGCCGAGCATGTGGTGTCCGTCTCGCGCCCCGGCGTGGCCATCATCACCGTGCAGTTCAAGGTGGGCGTGCCGCGCACCGAGGCGCTGGTGCGGCTGTATGACGCCGTGAACTCCAACGCCGACTGGCTGCCCAAGGGCCTGGGCGTGCTCGATCCGATCATCAAGCCCAAGGGCATCGACGATGTGCCCATCGTCACGCTCACGCTGCACAGCCAGAACCCCGACACCGGCGCTTATGACCTGGAGCGCGTGGCGCACAGCGTCGAGGCCGACCTCAAGCGCGTGCCGGGCACGCGCGAAGTCACCACCCTCGGCGGCCCCGGCCGCGCCGTGATGGTGGAGATGGACCCGGCGCGCATGTCAGGCATGGGAGTGACCGTAACCGACCTGCGCACGGCCCTGCAGTCGGCCAACCTGGGCCTGCCCGTGGGCGAGCTGCTGGGGGCCAACCGTTCGGTGGCCATCGAGTCGGGGCCGTTTTTGCGCAACGCCGATGAAGTGGCCGACCTGGTGGTGGGCGTGCGTGTCGGCAAACCGGTGTTTCTGCGCGAGGTGGCCAGCGTGCGCGACGGCGCGCCGCCGCCCAGCCGCTATGTGTGGCACGGTACGGCGGGCGAGGGTGCCTACGAGACCCCGGCTGTGACCATCGCCATCACCAAAAAACCCGGCGAGAACGCCATCGACGTGGCCAACGCCGTGATGGCGCGGGCCGAGGCGCTGAAGAACACGGTCATCCCGGCCGACGTGCAGGTGAGCGAAACGCGCAACTACGGCGCCACCGCCGATGGCAAGGCGCGCCAGCTCATCCAGAAGCTGCTGTTCGCCACGGCCTCCGTGGTGGCGTTGGTGTTCATTGCCCTGGGCCGGCGTGAGGCCGCCATCGTCGGCACGGCCGTGGTGCTCACGCTCACCGCGACGCTGTTCGCCTCCTGGGCCTGGGGCTTCACGCTCAACCGGGTGTCGCTGTTCGCGCTGATCTTCTCCATCGGCATCCTGGTGGACGACGCCATCGTGGTGGTCGAGAACATCCACCGCCACCAGCAGCTCTACCCCGGCAAGACGCTGGCGCAGATCATTCCTGGCGCGGTAGACGAAGTGGGCGGCCCCACCATCCTGGCCACGCTCACCGTCATTGCCGCACTGCTGCCCATGGCCTTCGTGAGCGGGCTCATGGGGCCGTACATGAGCCCCATCCCGATCAATGCCAGCATGGGCATGCTTTTGTCGCTGGCCATTGCCTTCGTCGTCACGCCCTGGCTCGCGCGGCTGTGGATGAAGGCGCACCACGGCGGCGCGGATGCCCATGGCGCGCAGGCCGCGCCCACGGGCATGGCGGCGCGCATCACACCGCTGTTCACACGCGTCTTCACGCCACTGCTCGACGAAAAAACCGGCACGCGCAACCGCCGCTTCCTGGGCCTGGGTATCGCGCTGCTCATCGGCATCTCGGTGGCGCTGCCTGCCACCGGGCTGGTGTTGCTGAAGATGCTGCCGTTCGACAACAAGTCCGAATTCCAGGTGGTGGTGGATATGCCCGCTGGCACCCCGGTGGAGCAGACGGCCGCCGTGTTGCACGCATTGGGCGCGCACTTGGCCACGGTACCCGAGGTGACCGACTACCAGGCCTACGCCGGCACGGCCGCGCCGATCAACTTCAACGGTCTGGTGCGTCAGTACTACCTGCGCGCTGGCGGCGAGGTGGGCGACATCCAGGTCAATCTGGTCGACAAATCGAAGCGCAAGGACCAGAGCCACGCCATCGCCACGCGCGTGCGCCCGGCGCTGCAAGAGATTGGCCAGCGCTTTGGTGCCAACGTGAAGGTGGTCGAAGTGCCGCCGGGACCGCCGGTACTCGCGCCCATCGTGGCCGAGATCTATGGACCTGAAGAACAGGGCCGGCGCCAGGTGGCCAAGGCCGTGCGCGCGGTGTTCGAAAAAACGCCGGGCCTGGTCGATGTGGACGACACCAGCATCGCGGACGCCCCGCGCACCCTGCTGCTGGTGGACCGCCGCAAGGCCGCCATGCTGGGCGTGCCGCAGCAGGCCATCGTGACCACGCTGCGTGCGGGTCTGGCGGGCGAAGCCACGGCCTACCTGCACGACCAGAGCAAGTACCCGGCCGCAGCCACGCTGCAACTGCCGCCGCAGATGCATGGCGACCTGGCCGCTCTGCTCCAGTTGACGGTGCGCTCGGCCTCGGGCGCGCTGGTGCCGATCCGCGAGCTGGTGACCGTGAGCGATACCCTGCGCGAGCAGCCCGTGATCCACAAAGACCTGCTGCCCGTGAACTTCGTCGTGGCCGACATGGCCGGCAAGGTGGACAGCCCGCTCTACGGTATGTTCGGCATGCGCGGCGACATCGCCCAACTCCCCATGCCCGACGGCGGGCAAATCGAGGAATATTTCATCAGCCAGCCCCAGGATGCCTGGCGCGGCTACGCCCTCAAGTGGGACGGCGAGTGGCAGATCACCTACGAGACCTTCCGCGACATGGGCGCGGCGTATGGCGTCGGCCTCATCCTGATCTACCTGCTGGTGGTCGCGCAGTTCGGCAGCTACCTCACGCCGCTCATCATCATGGCGCCGATCCCGCTGACCATCATCGGCGTGATGCCCGGCCACGCGCTGCTCGGCGCGCAGTACACGGCCACCAGCATGATCGGCATGATCGCGCTGGCCGGCATCATCGTGCGCAACTCCATCCTGCTGGTGGACTTCATCAACCTGCAGGTGCGCAGCGGCATGCCGTTCAAGGAGGCCATCGTCCAGTCGGCCATCACGCGCGCCCAGCCCATCGTGCTGACCGGGCTGGCGGCCATGCTCGGGGCGTTCTTCATTCTGGACGACCCGATCTTCAGCGGCCTGGCGATCTCGCTGATCTTCGGTATTTCGGTGTCCACCGTGCTCACGCTGGTGGTCATCCCCATCCTCTATTACGTGGCCTACCGCCACCGCCTGGGCGCGTTGCGCGGCACCAACGCGGTGGATGCTGCACATTGAAAACGATAGCTGCTCGCGCAATACCAGCAATGGCTAGAGCCACATTTCATTCAAAGTTTACAGGAGCGCACCATGACCACTTCCTACACCGACCTCACCCGGGGCATCTCTGCCGAACTCGGCCGCCTGCGCGGTGAAATCCCTGACACCCTGCAGGCCTTCAGCGCGCTGGGCAAGGCGGCCTGCGCCGAGGGCGCGCTGGACAAGAAGACCAAGGAGCTGATCGCCGTGGCGCTGTCGGTGGCCGCGCGCTGCGACCCGTGCGTGGGCTTTCACACCCAGGCCCTGGTCAAGCTCGGTGCCACGCGCGCCGAACTGGCCGAGACGCTGGCCATGGCGGTCTACATGGGTGGCGGCCCGTCGCTGATGTACGCCGCCAAAACTTCGGCCGCGTTCGACGAATTCAGCGCCGCCGCGGCCGCCGCCGCGCCGGCCTCGGCCTGATGTGCCCGTGCTGGGCGCGCCACGGCGCGAATGTGGTGCATTGGGTAAAGGCCCTCTGGGCGCGTTGGAGGTAAACGACATGCGACGAACCTTGCGAATCACCCTGCTGGCGCTGGCCTGCAGCGCCCCCGCTGCCTGGGCCACCGACCTGCTGCAGGTCTGGCAGGCCGCGCAGCAGAACGACCGTGAACTGGCCGTGGCCCGCGCCGCGCAGGCCACGGCGCAGCCCCGGCGCGACCAGGCTGCTGCGCTGTGGCGTCCGGGCGTGGCCTTCACTGCCACCGCGGGTGTGGCCACGGGCGAGAGCAGCATGCGCGGTGCGCAATTCTCGGCGCCGGGCATGGGCACATCGAGCGGCGTGAACTTCGGCACCTCGGTCACCGGCGGCACCGCCACGCGCTGGGCGCTGCAGGCCAGCCAGCCGCTCTACAACCCGCAGCGCCGTGCCCAGCAACAGCAGCTCGGCCTGCAGGCCGACATGGCCGACCTGGAGTGGCAGGCCGCGCAGCAGGCGCTGATGCTGCGCACCGCGCAGCGCTACTTCGATGTGGCGCTGGCGCAGGAGGCAGTGGGGGTGCTCGATTTGCAGCTCCAGGCCGTGCAGAAGGCGGCCACCGAGGCGCAGGACCGTTTCGACATCGGCAGCGCGCCCGTCACCGACACCCACGAGGCGCGCGCCCGCCTGGCCGCGCTGCGCGCGCAGCAGCTGGCAGCGCAGACCGACCTGGACGTGAAACGCCGCGCCTTGGCCGACAGCACCGGCCTGCCACCCGGTGCCCTGGCGGTGCGCCTGCCCGGCGCCAGCGCGGCCCCGGCGCCGCGCGCGCTCGACGCGTGGCAGCAGGAGGCCGAAGCCACCAACCCGGCCATCCGCCTGCAGCAGCTCGCCGCCGACATGGCGCGCGCCGAGGCCGAGAAACACCGCCGCAGTGCTTCGGCCACCGTGGACCTGGTGGCGCAGGCCGGGCAGGAGCGCCTGCAGGGCAGCGGCGACTACGGCAGCGCTCGCAACAAGAGCGTGAACGCCCTGGTGGGTGTCCAGTTGAACGTGCCTCTGTTCACCGGCGGCTACCGCAGTGCCAAGGAAGAAGAGGCCCTGCGCTTGTTCGACAAGGCCCAGGCCCAGGTNNGCGCCTGGCTGGGATTGAGCCTGGGCGCCGAGCGTGTGCAGGCCCTGGCCGAAGCCCTGAGCGCCAGCGAGGCACGGCGCGATGCCACCCAGACCGGCCACGAGGTGGGCCACCGCACCCTGCTCGACCGGCTCAATGCCGAGAACGACACGGCCGCCGCACGCCTGGCGCTGGCCCAGGCCCGCGCCGGTCTGCTGCTCGACCGCCTGCGCCTGGCGCAGCTGGCCGGGCGGCTGGACGAAGACACCCTGCGCGCCACCAACCAGGCGCTGAGCGCCGCGCCTTGAATCGTATTCCAAGCCACCCGCCGGCCTGACCGGCACTACCAGGAGACAAGCATGGCCCATATCGTGATTCTTGGCGCAGGCACCGGCGGCACGCCGGCGGCCTATGAACTGCGTGCCAAGCTGGACAAGTCGCACCGCATCACCGTGGTGAACGCGCTCGACTACTTCCAGTTCGTGCCGTCCAATCCCTGGGTGGCCGTCGGCTGGCGCGAGCGTGGCGACACCACGCTGGCCATCGGGCCCTGCCTGGAGAAAAAGGGCATTGATTTCATCGCCCAGCGCGTGCAGCGCATCGACGCCGAGGGCAACGCCATCGAGCTGGCTGACGGCCGCCGCGTGGACTACGACTACCTCGTCATCACCACCGGCCCCAAGCTCTCGTTCGACGAGGTGCCGTGCGCCGGCCCCGAAGGCCACACGCAGTCCATCTGCACCATCGACCATGCCGAGAATACCTGGGCCAACTACCAGGCCTTTGTGCAGGACCACGGTCCGGCCATCATCGGCGCCAGGCCGGGCGCCTCGTGCTTCGGCCCGGCCTACGAGTTCGCCTTGATCTTCAAC
>DMZZ01000158.1:0-4025 GCA_003484805.1 Comamonadaceae bacterium
ACATCAAGGACAAGTTCAAGGCCAAGTACGGTTACGACCTGGGCGTGCCGCTGAACTGGAGCGCTTACGAAGACATCGCCGAGTTCTTCACCAACGATATCAAGCAAATTGACGGCAAGGCCATCTATGGCCACATGGACTACGGCAAGAAGGATCCGTCGCTGGGCTGGCGCTTCACCGATGCCTGGCTTTCGATGGCTGGCACGGCCGACATCGGTGCGCCCAATGGACTGCCTATCGACGAGTGGGGCATCCGCGTGGCCGACGACAAGTGCACCCCCGTGGGCGCCTCGGTGGCCCGTGGTGGCGCCACCAATTCCCCGGCTGCCGTCTATGCACTCACCAAGTACGTGGACTGGATGAAGAAATACGCGCCCAAGGAAGCCACGGGCATGACCTTCGGCGAAGCCGGCCCCGTGCCTGCCCAGGGCCAGATCGCCCAGCAGATCTTCTGGTACACCGCCTTCACCGCCGACATGAACAAACCCGGCCTGCCCGTGGTGAATGCCGACGGCACGCCCAAGTGGCGCATGGCCCCTGGCCCCAACGGCCCGTATTGGAAGCAGGGCATGCAGAATGGCTACCAGGACGTCGGTTCTTGGACCTTCTTCAAGAACCACGATGCCGACAAGACGGCCGCCGCCTGGCTTTACGCCCAGTTCGTGACTGCCAAGACGACCTCGTTGAAGAAGACCGTGGTCGGCCTGACCCCGATCCGCGAGTCCGATATCCAGTCCAAGGCCATGACCGACATGGCGCCCAAGCTCGGCGGCCTGGTCGAGTTCTACCGCAGCCCGGCCCGAGTGGCATGGTCGCCCACCGGCACCAATGTGCCCGACTACCCCAAGCTGGCACAGCTGTGGTGGAAGAACGTGGCCCAGGCCGTCACGGGCGAGAAGACGCCACAGGGCGCCATGGACACGCTGGCTGACGAAATGGACCAGGTCATGGCGCGTCTGGAGCGTGCCGGCATGGAGCGTTGCGCACCCAAGCTCAACAAGAAGGAAGACCCGAGCAAGTGGCTGAGCGACAAGAAGGCGCCGTGGGCCAAGCTGGCCAACGAGAAGCCCAAGGGCGAGACCATTGCCTACGACAAGCTGTTGCAGGCCTGGAAGGACGGCAAGGTGCGCTGAGCTCCCGGTCGTCACCTGTTGTCAAGCCAACCCGGCATCCCACGGGGTGTCGGGGTTCAGAAGAGGGTGGCGAGTGGCATCGCTCCGTGGTTCGGATCAAGAACCTGCATCCGATCAAAAGCCATCCCTCTTTTTTTTCCTGATACTTTCGACGCGCATGGACGTTTCGAACCCATGACTACTTCCACCACACCCTTGCCGACCCAGCGCTCCGAGTTGATCAAGCGCCTGAGCGAGCCTCGTATTTACGATCTGGTCATCATCGGTGGCGGTGCAACGGGTCTGGGGGTGGCACTCGATGCTGCTGCGCGTGGTTTCAGCGTCGCGCTGGTGGAATCGCATGATTTCGCCAAGGGAACCTCGTCGCGAGCCACCAAGCTGGTGCATGGGGGGGTTCGCTACCTGGCGCAGGGCAACATCGCTCTGGTGCGCGAGGCGCTGCATGAGCGGACCACCCTGATGAACAATGCGCCCCATCTGGCGCAGCCGTTGGCCTTTGTCATGCCGTCCTATCACTGCTGGGAATCGCCGTTCTACGGCATCGGGCTGAAGATGTACGACGCCCTGGCAGGAAAGGCCGGGCTGGGAGCCACCGAATTTCTGGGGGTGGAGCGCACTTTGAAGTGCTTGCCCACCGTGCGGCCCCAAGGGCTCAAGGGCGGCGTCAAATATTGGGACGGACAGTTTGACGACGCCCGTCTGGCGCTGGCGCTGGCCCGCACGGCCGCCAGCCGGGGTGCTGTACTGGTGAATTACTGTGCTGCGCGGGCACTGGTGCATGAACAGGGGCGCGTCAGCGGCGTTGTCTGCGAAGACACGGAGACGGGCCACCGCCTCACGCTGCGCGCGCGTTGTGTGGTGAACGCCACGGGCGTCTGGGTGGATGCCTTGCGCCAGCAGGACGGCGAAGCAACCCACCGCCCCGTCAAGCCCATTGTGGCGCCCAGCCAGGGGGTGCATGTGGTGGTGGACCGTGAATTCCTCGCTTCGGATCACGCCCTGATGGTCCCCAAGACCGCCGATGGCCGGGTGCTTTTTGCGGTGCCGTGGCTGGGCAAGGTCATTCTGGGAACGACCGACAGCCCGCGCCATGATCTGGAACGCGAGCCTGAAGCGTTTCCGGAGGAGCTGGCGTTCATCCTGCGTGAGTCGGCTCGCTATCTGAACCGGGCGCCCACGCCGGAAGACATCCGCAGTATCTGGGTCGGTCTGCGGCCACTGGTCAAGCCCCAGGACGATGACGGGAACGACACCAAGAGTCTGAGCCGTGAGCACACGGTGTTGTCCAGCCGCAGCGGGCTCATCACGGTGACAGGGGGCAAGTGGACCACCTACCGGGCGATGGCCGAGGATGTGTTGCAAAAATGCTTCACGGCGGGTCTTCTGGAGGCCCGGTCGGGCGGTGTCACGACCCATCTGCCGCTGGTGGGGGCGCCTGAAGGCGCCGTACGCCACCGCATGTGCGACGCCCAGGGGTGGCACTCCTATGGCTCGGAGACGGATTTTGTGCGCGGGTGCGCTGGTGCTTCCAACGACCTGGGCGGAGGCGTCACCGAGGCCATGGTGCGGTTTGCGGCCCAGCATGAATATGCACGGACTGTCGAAGACGTGCTGGCTCGGCGCTGTCGCATGCTGTTCCTGGATGCGCGCAAGGCCGCCCGGGTGGCCCGGGGGGTGGCCGAGGTGCTTCAGCAGGAAACGGGACGTGACCCGCAGCTGCCCGCCTTCCTGGAGCTGACGGAGCAGTATTTGCGCCTGCCTGTTTGAGCATGTTGCGGAAAAGTGCTTGACGCAGTTGTGATGTTTTGCGACAATCGCAGGCTTCGCTATGAAAAGAGCGAAATTCTGCCCAGGAAAACCCTGCAAATGGTTTGCAGTGTGGACGACGGGCCCAAGACTGACTGGCTGATTGGCGGTGTCCGAGAGGGTCTCGGGTGCTGGCGGTCTTCTGGTGCAAGTTGGGAATATTGAAATGATCCAGACAGAAACTCGGTTAGACGTTGCCGACAATACCGGCGCGAAGTCCGTCCTGTGCATCAAGGTGCTCGGCGGTTCCAAGCGTCGTTATGCCAGCGTGGGTGACATCATCAAGGTCAGCGTCAAAGAGGCGGCTCCGCGTGGCCGCGTCAAAAAAGGCGAGATTTACAGTGCCGTGGTGGTTCGTACCGCCAAGGGCATTCGCCGTGGCGATGGCTCTCTCGTGAAATTCGACGGCAATGCTGCGGTGTTGCTGAATGCAAAGCTGGAGCCCATCGGCACCCGCATCTTTGGACCCGTCACGCGTGAACTGCGTAGCGAGAAGTTCATGAAGATCGTGTCTCTGGCTCCTGAAGTTCTCTAAGGACAGCGCGATGAACAAGATTCGCAAGGGCGACGAAATCGTCGTACTCACCGGGCGCGACAAAGGCAAGCGCGGCACGGTTTCGCTGCGCAAAGACGACTCGCATGTGGTCGTTGAAGGCATCAACCTCGTCAAGAAGCATGTCAAGCCGAACCCCATGAAGGGTACGACAGGCGGCATCGTCGAGAAGGCTATGCCGATCCACCAGTCCAACGTGGCAATCTACAACGCTGCCACTGGCAAGGCTGACCGCGTCGGCATCAAGCTCCAGGCGGACGGAACGCGTGTTCGCGTGTTCAAGTCCAGCGGTGCTGAAATCAAGGCCTAAGGGGTAAACAATGGCACGACTCCAACAACACTACCGCGAAAAAGTCGCCCCCGAATTGATGAAGCAGTTCGGTTACACCTCGCCCATGCAGGTTCCGCGTCTGACCAAGATTACGCTCAACATGGGTGAGAGAGAGGCAGTAGCCGACAATAAGGTCATGGACAACGCCGTGGGCGACCTGTCCAAGATTGCAGGCCAGAAGCCTGTGGTGATCAAGGCCAAG
>DMZZ01000059.1:0-16829 GCA_003484805.1 Comamonadaceae bacterium
GCAACTCCTTGTCGAGGTGCTCGATTTCCTGCGCGCGGGCCAGCAAGCCCGACTGCTCGGAGTCTTGCGCATAAAAGCCCACGCTGTGCGCGGTGACGGCATGGCCGCCCGGAATGTAGATGGCTTCGCCGACCTGGAGCTGGTCGCGCTTGGCCAAGGCTTCGTCGAGCGTGGGCGCGGTGTAGCAGCCGTGCAGCCAGTCGCTCAGCACGGCGTGCAGACCGGCGTCGTGGATGCGCAGCAGGTCGGCCAAGCGCGGCAGGCGGGCCGCCGGGGCGGGCTGCGCGGCGGCGGGCGGGCTGAAGAAAGCCAGCTTGGCGGGCGGCGCATCGGTGCCGCCTGAACCCAGAAAGCCGCGCACCATGTCCAGGCGCCCCACTTCGAGCGCCCCCAGGCGCTCGCGCAGCGCGGCTTCCAGGGCGTTTTCCCAGCCGGTTTCGATGTGGATGCGGCTCCACAGGCCGGCCAGGCCGTCGAGCCCGTGCCTGGCCAGCCAGGGGCGCAGCTTGCCGTCGGTCTTGACCTTTTCCTGCAGCGCCTTGAGGGCCTCCATGCGCGCCGACAGGTCGGCCTGGCGCGCACTCTCGTCGTTCACGGCCTGCTGGCGCGCGCGCCGCTCGTTGTCGAGTCGGGGCACGGCCTCCTGCAGTTCTTCGAGGCGGGCGGCGGCCAGTTCCTGGGCTTCCTGCGCCTCGTCGAGCTGGCTGCGCAGGTTCGCCAGGCGCGCTTCGTCGGGCGCGGCCAGGGCGTTGCGGTCGGCGCGCAGGCGCTCGTGGCGGGCATCAAGCTGGCGGCTTTGTTCGTCAATGTTGCGCTGCTCTGCGGCCAGCACCTGGATCTGCTGCTGCACCTGGGCCACGGCGGTGCGCTGTTCGTTCGCCTGGTTCTGGCTTTGGCGCAGGGCGTCTTCGAGGTCGGGCAGGCGCATGGCCTGCTCTTCCACCTGGGCGGCCAGCAGTTCGGCCTTTTCTTCGGCATCGACACCCGCACCGGCGAGGTTTTCCAGCTCGACCTCGGCTTCTTCGCGCCGGGCCTGCCACTGGGTGATCTGCTCGGCCAGCGTGACAAGCCGCTGCTCCACGCGCTGGCGGCCTTCAATCACGTAGCGGATCTCGGCCTCCAGACGCCCCACCTCGGCCGTGGCCTCGTAAAGACGGCCCTGGGCCTGGTTGACCTGATCACCGGCGGCGTAATGCGCCTGGCGGATGGTCTCCAGCTCCGATTCCACATGGCGCAGGTCGGCCATGCGGGCTTCGAGGTCGTTGACAGCCTGCAGGCCCTCCAGGCGCACCTTGGTCTGCTGCTCCTCGGCATCGGCGCGCTTCAGAAACCACTGCTGGTGTTGCTTGAGCGTCGCGTCCGCCTGCAGGAGGTTGTAGCGCGCGGCCACCTCGGCCTGTTTTTCGAGCTTTTCGAGGTTGGCGTTCAGTTCACGCAGGATGTCTTCGACCCGCGTGAGGTTCTCGCGCGTGTCGTGCAGCCGGTTCTCGGTTTCGCGCCGGCGCTCCTTGTATTTGGAGACGCCCGCCGCTTCTTCCAGGAACAGGCGCAACTCTTCGGGGCGCGACTCGATGATGCGGCTGATGGTGCCCTGGCCGATGATGGCGTAGGCGCGCGGCCCCAGGCCCGTGCCCAGAAAAACGTCCTGCACATCGCGCCGGCGCACGGGCTGGTTGTTGATGTAGTAGCTGCTGTTGCCGTCACGCGTCAGCACGCGCTTGACAGCGATCTCGCCGTATTGGTTCCACTGGCCGCCGGCGCGGTGGTCGGCGTTGTCGAACACCAGCTCCACGCTGGAGCGGCTGGCCGGCTTGCGCGAGGTGGTGCCGTTGAAGATCACGTCCTGCATCGACTCGCCACGCAATTCGCTGGCCTTGGACTCGCCCAGCACCCAGCGCACCGCATCCATGATGTTGGACTTGCCGCAGCCGTTCGGCCCCACCACGCCCACCAGTTGCCCTGGCAGCATGAAGTTGGTGGGCTCGGCAAACGACTTGAAGCCTGAGAGTTTGATGGAGTTGAGACGCACGGATCACCCTGTAGCGCCGCTGGCGGAAAGGCCAGGGCCGGTCAACACACCCACACGTCGCTGCACTGCAGCAAGCGGCCTGTGGGCAAGGCGCCGATGTTACCCGAGCGCCGCCTGAGCCAGTGCCGCCAACGGAGGTCCGGCGCGGGGCGATATGCCCTCATTTTCAAGCATGAAAATGGCCTTCAGCGCTCTATCATAAAGCGTCTATAGCTATGCTAAACATAGCACTCTAATCCACAATTTCAAACCATGGGTGCCTGCACCACCGGATAGGGCGCCAGGGAGCTGCGCCGCTCATCGACTGCAATCGCCCGGCCCACAGGCGGAAAGGCACGCTGCGGGCAACTGGTGCGCTCGCACACCTTGCAGCCCATGCCAATGGGCACGGCGGCGGCGGGGTCGGCCAGGTTCAGGCTCTTGGAATACACCCAGCGCGCCGCGTGCTCGATGTCGCAGCCCAGCGCCACCGCGTGCAGCTTGCCTGGCGCGCCCCAGGCGCCGCCGCCGTGCTGCACGGTGCGCGCCACCCACAGGTAGGTGCGCCCGTCGGGCATGCGCGCCAATTGCGTGACGATGCGGCCGGGTTGCGCAAAGGCCTCGTACACGTTCCACAGCGGGCAGGTGCCGCCGATGCGCGAGAAGTGGAAATGCGTGGCCGACTGGCGCTTGCTGATATTGCCCGCCCGGTCCACGCGAATGAAGATGAACGGAATGCCGCGCGCCTGCGGCCGCTGCAGCATCGACAGCCGGTGGCACACCGCCTCGAAGCCCACGCCGAAACGCTGGCCCAAGCGCTCGATGTCATAGCCCTCTTCCTCGGCCGCGCGCAGGAAGGGCGTGTACGGCATGAGCAGCGCCCCGGCAAAATAGTTGGCCAGGCCGATGCGCGCAAGCTGCCGTGCTTCACTGCTGGACAGCCGCGCGTCCTGCGCCAGGCGGCGCAGCACGGGCTCCATCTCCAGGAAGGCCAGCTGCGTGGCGAGATGAAAGTTGCGCTGCCCGGCCTCCAGCCGGTCGGACAAATAGAGCACGCCCGAGGCTGCGTCGAACAGGCGCAGCGTGCCCGGCTCCAGCACCGGCGCCTGCGACCCGGGCGTGACCACGCGCACGCCGTGCTGCTGCTCCAGCCGCTGCAGCAGCAGGCTTTCGGCGCGGCGCGGCTCCATGCCCCACTGCGCGGCGCAGTGCTCGGCGGCGGCGTCCAGCTCGGCCATGTGGTTGTGGTGGGCGAAGAAATAGTCGCGCACCTCTTCGTAGGCCATGGGCGGCGGCGCCTGGCCGCCCTGGCCCGCGCGCTCGTCGCCCCAGGGCGCGGCCAGCGCGTCCAGGCGTTCGAGCGCCTGCCGGTAGCGCCCGTGCATGCCGATGAGGGTGCGCGCCACCGCGGGCATGCTGGCGGCCAGCTCGCGAATCTCGGCCAGCGACACCTGCTCCTGGCCCGCGCCGCCCGGCGGCTGGTCGGCCAGCACGTCGTTCAGGCCGGAGATCAGGCGCGCCTCCTCGTCGTCGGAAAAACGCTGCACGTCCACGCCCAGCGCGGCGCTGATCTTCAGCAGCACGGGCACCGTCAGCGGGCGCTGGTTCTGCTCGATCTGGTTCAGGTAGCTGGCCGACAGGCCCAGTGTGCGCGCCAGCGCCACCTGGGTGAGGCCGCGTTCCTCGCGCAGGCGGCGCAGCTGCACGCCCATGAAGGTCTTGCGCATGGGGTTGCCTCCAAGTTATTCGCAAACTTCGCAATTTGCGGGTTTTTCCTTCGCAAACCTTCGCCAATTCAGTGCTTACATTGGAGAGGCGGCTTGCGTACATTGCGAATCATGCACCAGCCAGATGCCGGTGCACAAACTTTTTTGCAGTACAGGAGAACAACGCCATGAGCGCAACCGCCCCCCCCGCCATCAAGGCCAAGAAATCCGTCGCCCTCTCGGGCGTGACCGCAGGCAACACGGCCCTGTGCACCGTGGGCCGCACGGGCAATGACCTGCACTACCGGGGCTACGACATTCTGGACATCGCCGAGGTGTGCGAATTCGAGGAGATCGCCCACCTGCTGGTGCACGGCAAGCTGCCCACGCGCGCCGAGCTCAAGGCCTACAAGGCCAAGCTCAAGGCCCTGCGCGGCCTGCCCGCCAGCGTGAAGGACGCGCTGGAGAAGCTCCCGGCCAGCAGCCACCCCATGGACGTGATACGCACCGGCGTCTCGGCCCTGGGCTGCGTGCTGCCCGAGAAAGACGACCACAACACGCCCGGCGCGCGCGACATCGCCGACCGCCTGCTGGCCAGCCTGGGCTCCATGCTGCTCTACTGGTACCACTGGAGCACGCAGGGCAAGCGCATCGCGGTCGAAACCGATGACGACTCCATCGGCGCGCATTTCCTGCACCTGCTGCACGGCCAGAAACCCAGCGCCGCCTGGGAGCGCGCCATGCACACCTCGCTGAACCTCTACGCCGAGCACGAGTTCAATGCCAGCACCTTCGCCGCCCGCGTGATCGCCGGCACGGGCAGCGACATGCACTCCTGCATCGCCGGCGCCATCGGCGCGCTGCGCGGCCCCAAGCATGGCGGCGCCAACGAGGTGGCGTTCGAGGTGCAAAAGCGCTACGACACGCCCGACGAGGCCGAGGCCGACATCCGCGCCCGCGTGGAACGCAAGGAGGTCGTCATCGGCTTCGGCCACCCGGTCTACACCGTGAGCGACCCGCGCAACGTGGTCATCAAGGGCGTGGCCAAGCGGCTGTCCGAAGAGGCCGGCAGCACCCGGATGTACGACATCGCCGAGCGGCTCGAATCGGTGATGTGGGAAGTGAAAACCATGTTCCCCAACCTCGACTGGTTCAGCGCCGTGAGCTACCACATGATGCAGGTACCCACGGCCATGTTCACGCCGCTGTTCGTGATCGCGCGCACCAGCGGCTGGGCCGCGCACGTCATCGAGCAGCGCGTGGACAACAAGATCATCCGGCCCAGCGCGCACTACACCGGGCCGGACGACCAGACCTTCGTGCCCATCGAGGACAGGGCCTGACGCTCTCCCTCCCCTTGCGGGAGAGGGCTGGGGAGAGGGGGTGAACAAGCACTGCGCCAGCTTGCAAACGCCCCCTCTCCCCTGCCCCTCTCCCGCGAGGGGAGAGGGGAACCAATGGCCCGAGCTTGTCGGTGTCCACGCCCCAAGCCAAAGCAAAAATACCTCTACGCTATTCCAACCCATCATGAACACCACCTACCGCCGCCCCTTGCCCGGCACAGCCCTGGAGTACCTTGACGCCCGCGCCGCCGTCGAACAGCTGCGCCCCGGCGCCTGGGCCGAGATGCCCTACACCGCGC
Organism: Comamonadaceae bacterium; assembly: GCA_003484805.1. Classification (GTDB taxonomy): domain Bacteria; phylum Pseudomonadota; class Gammaproteobacteria; order Burkholderiales; family Burkholderiaceae_C; genus Simplicispira. The sequence continues at coordinate 5,357 of DMZZ01000059.1, forward strand.
GCGTGCACGCCGAGAACATCGTGCGCAAGGCCGACCCGGCCCAGCAGGACGGCTACCTGCTCCAACTGATCGAGCGCCGCCGCGAGCGCGACTTTCCGTGGTACCCGGCGCGCGTGGTGTGCCACGACATCCTGGGCCAGACGGCCCTGGTGGACCTGGCCGGCCTGCGCGACGCCATCGCGGCCGAGGGCGGCGACCCGGCCCAGGTGAACCCCGTGGTGCCGGTGCAGCTCATCGTGGACCACTCGCTGGCCGTGGAGTGCGGGGGCTTTGACCCCGAGGCCTTAGGCAAGAACCGCGCCATTGAAGACCGCCGCAACGAGGACCGCTTCCACTTCATCGAATGGACGAAAAACGCCTTTGCCAACGTGGAGGTGATCCCGGCGGGCAACGGCATCATGCACCAGATCAACCTGGAGAAAATGTCGCCCGTGGTGGGCGTCCAGAACGGTGTGGCCTACCCCGACACCTGCGTGGGCACCGACAGCCACACGCCGCACGTCAACGCGCTGGGCGTGATTGCCATCGGCGTGGGCGGCCTGGAGGCCGAGAACGTGATGCTGGGCCGCGCGTCGTGGATGCGCCTGCCCGAGATCGTGGGCGTGCACCTCACCGGCCAGCGCCAGGACGGCATCACCGCCACCGACGTGGTGCTGGCGCTCACGGAATTCCTGCGCAAAGCCAAGGTGGTGGGCGCCTACCTGGAGTTTCATGGCGAGGGCGCCGCCCGGCTGACCATTGGCGACCGCACCACCATCTCCAACATGGCGCCCGAATACGGCGCCACCGCCGCGCTGTTCAGCATCGACGCGCAGACGCTCGACTACCTGCGGCTCACGGGCCGCGCCGCCAGCCAGGTGCAGCTGGTGGAAACCTACGCCAAGGCGGCGGGCCTGTGGGCCGACACCCTGCAAGACGCCGTGTACGAGCGCACGCTGGAGTTCAACCTCTCCAGCGTGGTGCGCAACCTGGCCGGCCCCTCCAACCCGCACGCCCGCGTGGCCACGGCCGACCTGGCGGCCAAGGGCATTGCCGGCCCGTGGTCCCTGCCCGCGCCCGAAGAGGGCACCCTGCCCGACGGCGCGGTGGTCATCGCCGCCATCACCAGCTGCACCAACACCAGCAACCCACGCAATGTGATCGCCGCCGCCCTGCTGGCGCGCAATGCCAACCGGCTCGGCCTGACACGCAAGCCCTGGGTGAAGACCTCGCTCGCCCCGGGCTCAAAGGCCGTGGAGCTGTACCTGAAAGAAGCGAATCTGCTCGCCGACCTGGAGGCGCTGGGCTTTGGCATCGTGGGCTNNGGCTTTGCCTGCACCACCTGCAACGGCATGAGCGGCGCGCTCGACCCCGCCATCCAGCAGGAGATCATCGACCGCAAGCTCTACGCCACCGCCGTGCTCTCGGGCAACCGCAACTTCGACGGGCGCATCCACCCCTATGCCAGCCAGGCCTTCCTGGCATCGCCACCGCTGGTGGTGGCCTATGCGCTGGCAGGTACGGTGCGCTTTGACATCGAGCAGGACGTGCTGGCCGTGGTGGACGGCCGCGAGATTCGCCTGAAAGACCTCTGGCCCGCCGATGCCGAAATTGACGCCGTGGTGCAAGCCGCCGTCAAGCCCGAGCAATACCGCGCCGTGTACGAACCCATGTTCGCCATTCGCCATGACGATGGCCTAAAGGTGGCACCGCAGTACGCCTGGCGCGCGCAGTCCACCTACATTCGCCGCCCGCCCTACTGGGACACCGAAGGCGTGGGGGCGCTCGCCGCCCACCCGCGCACCCTCAAAGGCATGCGCCCGCTGGCTCTGCTGCCCGACAACATCACCACCGACCACCTCTCGCCGTCGAACGCCATCCTGGCGGGCAGCGCAGCGGGCGAATACCTGGCGCGCATGGGCGTGCCCGAGGAAGACTTCAACTCCTACGCCACGCACCGGGGCGACCATTTGACCGCCATGCGCGCCACCTTCGCCAACCCGCAACTGGTCAACGAAATGGCTGTGGTCGATGGCAAGGTGCAAAAGGGGTCGCTCGCCCGCGTCGAGCCCGAAGGCCAGGTGATGCGCATGTGGGAAGCCATGGAAACCTACCTGAACCGCCGTCAGCCGCTCATCATCATCGCGGGCGCCGACTACGGCCAGGGGTCCAGCCGCGACTGGGCCGCCAAGGGCGTGCGCCTGGCGGGCGTGGAGGCGGTGGTGGCCGAGGGCTTTGAGCGCATCCACCGTACCAACCTGATTGGCATGGGGGTGCTGCCGCTCGAATTCCACCCCGGCACCAGCCGCCATACGGTGGGCCTGGACGGCACCGAGACCTTCGATGTAGAGGGCGACCTGCAGCCAAGCGCCCCACTCACCCTCATCGTGCGCCGCAAAAATGGCGAAGTGGTGCAGGTGCCCGTGCAATGCCGACTCGACACTGCCGAGGAAGTGTCGGTGTACGAAGCAGGCGGCGTGCTGCAGCGCTTTGCGCAGGATTTTTTGGCGCAGGAGGTGGTGGCGTGATGACACCCCCTCTCCCCAACCCCTCTCCCGCAACGGGAGAGGGGCTCGCGGAAACTGTCAACGACGGCTTTCTCTCCCCCCTCGCGGGAAACGGGCTCGCCGGAACTGACAATGGCTGCTTTGTCTTACTCCCCTCGCCCCTTGCGGGAGAGGGGCGGGGGGAGAGGGGTATGCACCCACGCGAATTCACCAAGTCCCTGCGCCAGAACATGACCGACGCCGAGCAGTTGCTCTGGAAGCACCTACGCGCCCACCGCATGGATGGCCAGAAGTTCCGCCGCCAGCAACCCATTGGCCCCTACATCGTCGATTTCGTGCACTTCGGAACCCGGCTGATCGTTGAGGCAGATGGCGGACAGCACGCCGATTCGCCCCACGACGTGGCCCGCGATGCCTGGCTGCGCGGCCAGGGCTTCACCGTGCTGCGCTATTGGAACAACGACATCCTGCAGCGCACAGAGGCTGTGCTGGAAACCATCTGGGCAGCCTTGCGTGCGCCAGAAGACCCCTCTCCCCCGGCCCCTCTCCCGCAAGGGGCGAGGGGAGATTGAAACCAACCACCGCCCTCCCTCTTCCTCCCCTCGCCCCTTGCGGGAGAGGGGCCGGGGGAGAGGGGGCCAAGCACCCATGACCCACCAAATCAAAATTCCTGCCACCTACCTACGCGGCGGCACCAGCAAGGGCGTGTTCTTCCACCTGCTCGACCTGCCCGAGGCCGCCCGCCAACCCGGCCCCGCGCGCGACGCGCTGCTGCTGCGCGTGCTGGGCAGCCCCGACCCGTATGGCAAACAGATCGACGGCCTGGGCAACGCGTCATCCAGCACCAGCAAGGCCGTGATTTTGAGCCGCAGCACGCGCCCCGGGCATGACGTGGACTACCTGTTCGGCCAGGTTTCCATCGACCGCCCTGTTGTCGACTGGAGCGGCAACTGCGGCAACCTCTCGGCCGCCGTGGGGCCCTGCGCCATCCACCTGGAGCTGATCGACCCGGCGCACATTCCGCAGCACGGCAGCGTGACCGTGCGCATCTGGCAGGCCAACATCGGCAAGACCATCGTGGCCCACGTGCCGATTGCCAACGGACTGGTGCAGGAGACGGGTGAATTCGAGCTGGACGGCGTGGCCTTCCCCGCCGCCGAGGTGGCGCTGGAGTTCATTGCCCCGGCGGACGAGGGCGAAGGCAGCGCCTCGCCAGCGCCGGGCCGCCCCAAGCTGGCGAGCGCCCCCTCGGGGGGCAGCGAACCACGCGAAGCGGGGAGCGTGGGGGCCATTTTTCCCACCAGCAACGTGGTGGATGAGCTTGACGTGCCCGGTGTAGGCTGCTTCCAGGCCACCCTCATCAACGCCGGCATCCCCACCATCTTCCTCAACGCGGCGGACCTGGGCTACACCGGCACCGAGCTGCAGGCCGCCATCAACGGCGACGCGCAGGCCCTGGCCCGCTTCGAGGCCATCCGCGCGCACGGCGCGGTGAAGATGGGGCTGATCCACGACATCAGCGAGGCCGCGCAGCGCCAGCACACGCCGAAAATTGCCTTCGTGGCCCCGCCAGCGAGCTACACCGCGTCGAGTGGCAAGCGCATCAAGGCTGAAGACATCGACCTGCTGGTACGCGCCCTGTCCATGGGTCAGCTGCACCACGCCATGATGGGAACGGCGGCGGTGGCCATCGGCACCGCCGCCGCCATTCCCGGCACGCTGGTGAACCGGGCCGCAGGCGGCGCCACGCGCAACGCCGTGGTGTTTGGCCACCCCTCGGGCACCCTGCGCGTGGGCGCCGAGGCCGCGCAGGTGGGCGGCCAATGGCAGGTCACCAAAGCCCTCATGAGCCGCAGCGCCCGCATCCTCATGGAGGGCTGGGTGAGGGTGCCAGCAGGAAGTTTTTAAGTCAAATCGGCCTCTAGCGCTTATACAGCAAGCGCAAGCAGCTACAAACTCAATAGCATTTTTGATAGACACCCCATGAACACCAAGCAACAGCTCAAGGCCCTGGCCCATGCCCGCCGGGGCGTCATCGTGCCCGGCGCGTTCAACGCCCTCTCCGCCCGCGTGGTGGCCGACCTGGGCTTCGAGGCCCTCTACGTCACCGGCGCCGGCGTGACGAACATGTGGTTCGGCTTGCCAGACCAGGCCTTCATGGGCCTCACCGACATCGCGGACCACACCGCCCGCATCCGCGACGCCGTGGACCTGCCCCTGATCGTGGACGCCGACACCGGCTTTGGCAACGCGCTCAACACCTACCACGCCGTGCGCACCCTGGAGCGCGCAGGCGCCGACTGCATTCAGCTCGAAGACCAGGTGTCTCCGAAGCGCTGCGGGCATTTCAACGGCAAGGAGGTGATTGCCACCGACGAGATGCTGGGCAAGATCAAGGCTGCCGTGGATGCACGCCGTGACCCGGACACCCTTATTCTGGCGCGCACCGATGCCTGCGCCACCCAAGGCTTTGAGGCCGCCGTGGAGCGCGCCCGGCGTTTTCAGGAGGCAGGCGCCGATATCCTGTTCGTCGAGGCCGTCACCACGCTCGACGAAATCCGTGCCCTGCCCCAGCGGCTGGCCGCGCCACAGCTCATGAACATGGTGATCGGCGGCAAGACGCCCATCACCAACGCCGAAGAACTGGGCCAGCTCGGCTACGGTCTGGTGCTGTATGCCAACGCGGCGCTACAAGGCGCGGTGGCGGGCATGCAAAAAGCGCTGACCGTGCTGCGCGACACGCAACGCATCGACGAAGACCCGGCCCTGGTGGCTCCCTTTGCCGAACGCCAGCGGCTGGTGCGCAAGAGTGATTGGGATGCGCTGGAGAAAAGATTTGAGTAAAAATAGCTTTTTGTGCATATCCAGCAAGCGTTAATAGCTATATATTGAATAGCAAAATGTTCCCAATCCGCAACCGGTCAAGCCTGCCATGAACCCCGACACCCCCTTGCCACCCACGCCCCTGCACATGCCCGTCCCCACCGGCGACCAGCTCAAGGCCGCGCGCGTGGCGGCCGGCCTGAGCCAGGCGCAGGCCGCCGAGTTGATGGGTTACCCGCTGCAGATCGGCAGCCGGGGCGGCGTGCAGTCGCGCACCTGGCAGGCGCTGGAGAGCACGACGGATGAGCGCAACATGCAGGGGCCGGTGTTTGCGATGTTTCTGCTGCTGACGGGGCAGCACCCCGGGTACACGCTGGTACCCAGGCCCGTGGAAACGCAAGGCACACCACAGCCATGATGCGCCGGACCGCGCCTGAACGGGCGCGGCCACTCAACGGGTTGTCACATGCTGGCCCGCTCACGCGCCAGCTCGACAAAGGCCTCGATGGGCACCGGGCGGCTCATCAGGTAGCCCTGCCAGGCATGGCAATGGTGGCGCTCCAGAAAGTCGCGCTGCGCCTCGGTCTCCACGCCTTCGGCGATCACCTGCAAGCCCAGCCCGGCGCCGAGGGCGAGAATGGTTCGCACGATGGAGGCGTCGTTGGGGTCGGTCAGGACATCGCGCACAAAACTCTGGTCGATCTTGAGCTGGTCGAGTGGCAGGCTCTTGAGGTAGGCCAGAGATGAATAGCCGGTGCCAAAGTCGTCGAGCGAGAAGCCCACGCCGTACGACTGCAGCTCGTTCATGCGCCCTACCGATTCGTCGATGTCCTGCAGCAGCAGGCTTTCGGTCAGCTCCAGTTTGAGGCGCCGGGCCGACGCGCCGGTGGAAGCCAGCGTGCCCAGCACCTGCTGCACAAAGCCGGCCTGCAGAAACTGGCGCGGGCTCACGTTGACTGCCAGGGTCAGTTCGGCCAGCAGCGGGTCTTTGGCCCACTCGGCCAGGGTGGTGCAGGCCTGCTCCAGCACCCACTGGCCCAGCGGCAGGATGAGGCCACTGTCTTCAGCCACCGGGATGAAGCGGGCCGGCGACACATAGCCATCGCGCGGATGGCGCCAGCGCACCAGGGCTTCGGCCCCGGTGATGCGGCCGTGGTCGATCTGGGGCTGAAAGAAGATCTCGAACTGGCCTTGCTCCAGACCGGCCCGCAAGTCCTCTTCGAGCGCCGCGCGGGCCGTGGCCACGGCCTGCATGTGGGGGTCGAAGAACTGCAGGGTGTTGCGCCCGGCGGCCTTGGCCTGGTACATGGCCAGTTCGCTGCGCTTGAACAGCTCGTCGGCGCTGTCCTGTCCGCCCCCGAACACCGTGATGCCGACGCTCATGGTGCTGTGGTGCGCTTCGCCGTCGATCAGATAGGGCTCGCGCAGCGCGGCCAGAATCCTCTTGCCCATTTCTTCGCTTTGCGCGGCCGCCTCCTCGGGGGTGTCGCCCAGGTCTTCCAGCAGCACCGCGAACTCGTCTCCGCCCGGGCGCGCCACGGTGTCGTCCACATGCACGCATTCGCGCAGGCGGTGGGCCACCTGCTCCAGCAGGGCGTCGCCCCGGTCATGGCCCCGGGTGTCGTTCAGCGACTTGAAGTTGTCCAGGTCCAGAATCAGGAGCGCCCCGTGGCGCTCGTGCCGCTTGGCCGTGGCCAGCGCCTGCTGCATGCGGTCCACCAGCAGGCGGCGGTTGGGCAGGTGCGTGAGCATGTCGTAGAAGGCCAGGGTCTTGATCTCTTCTTCGGCGGCCTTGCGCTGCGTCAGATCGATCAGGGTCACGAGCAGGTCGTCGCCCACCATGGCCCCGGCAATGTCCACGCTGCGGTCCTGTCCGTTCTTGCAGCGGATGCGGTATTCGACCGGCGGAATGGGCGAGCGCTCGGCCACGGCCTTGCGGCGCGCGGCCATCCAGCGTGCGTGCGAGCGNNGGGAACGTCGCCTTCGGTGTAGCCGGTGATCTGCTCGAAGTATTCGTTGCGGTTGGTCATGCGCCCGTCGGGCCGCACCAGAAACACACCCACCGGCAGGCGCTGCAGCATGTCGCGCAGGCGCATTTCGCTGCTGCGCACCTCGTCCTGCATGCGCTTGCGTTCGGTGATGTCCTGCACCACGACGATGTGGTGTGCGTGCCGCGCCCCTTGCATGCGCATGGCCGACACGGTGCGCTCGAGCCAGATGGTCTGCCCGTCCGGACGGATGCACCGCACCTCCAGCGTGAACTCTCCCTGCTCGCTGCCCTGAAAGCGCTCCATCTGGGCCGCTTCATCGGCCGCATCGCGGGGGTCCAGCCAGTCGGCCAGACGCCCCTCGCGCAGGGCATGTGCCGGACGGCCCACCACGTCACAAAACTTCTGGTTCACATCCACCGGGCGGCCGCTGTCGGTTTCCACCAGGGCCACGCCCACCGCCGCCTGGTTGAACAGCGTGTGAAAACGGTTCTCGCTCTCGGCGCGCGCCGCGTCCGAAGCTCGCACGCGCAGCAGGGCCTGCGCACGCTGGCGCGCCAGCAGGGTCACCACCGCACCCAGCAGCAGGGCGGCCAGACTGGAAACCTGGACAGACACCAACTGCAGGCGATCTTCGGCGGGAGACAGAAAGCTGGCCGTCGGCTTGAAGCTCAGTTGCCAGCGCCGGTCATGCACCGCCAGCGTGCGCAGCACTGCGGCGTCGTTGTCCAGGGTGTCGAACCGTTCGCTGTGGAACACCACCCGGGTGGGCTCGGCCGCAGCCCCCGGGCGTGCCGTGCCCAGGTCGGAAATGGACACCGCCAGCCCGTCCATGCGGCCCTCGCGGCCGATGTCCTGCACCATGTCATGGATGCGCGCCGTGGCGGCCACCGCACCGACAAACTGGCGCCGGCCATCTTCGGCACGGCGCGTGAACACCGGCACCCGGATGACGAAGCCCAGCTTGTGCTGCGTTTCCTGCAACAGCTCGAACGGTGCCGACGCCACGACCTTGCCGCTTTCGCGGCTGTATTGCATGGAGGCCAGGTTGGCCGGCTGGGAGCTGATGTCCAGCCCCATGATGCGTTCGTTGCCCTCAACGGGCCAGAGGTAGTCAGCCACGAAGTACTCGGCGCGCTCTCCCGGCGGGTGAATGGCAAAGTCGGGGTAACCCTCTGGGCGCAGCGAAGTGTCGTCCCGCACCCGCGCCTCGAACGCTTCCCGCTCGGCGGCCAGCACCAGGCGGGTGAACGACAGGTTCTTGAGCCCCGGGTAACGCGACGCCACATCGAGCTCGCGCACGGCCTGGTCGAATGCGGCACGGCTCATGTCGGGCTGCGAGACAAACAGCCCGCGCAGGCCGAAGATGATTTCGGTGTAGGCCGCAACGTGCTGCTCAAGGGCATCGGCAAACTCGACCGATCTTTGCTCAAAACGCGCCTGCTCTGTCGCTGCCAGCGACGCGCGCTGCATCTGGTACAGCCATCCACTGGCCAGCAGACCCACCACGGCAACCGCCAGCCCGGCAAACCAGGGCCACAGGGGAAGCTTGCGCGAAGACTCGGACACGTTCAGTGGGGTTCGGACAGAAGCAGACAAACGCCGGCGCAGGGCTCGCCATGGACAAAGCCGAGAGCATAACGCTCCCATGGCCCGATTGTGACAAGCTGCGACAACTTGATAATCCTAAAAACCGCAGTTGGATGTGCCTGCCAGTGCCGTGATCGGCGTGCCAGGCAAGGCGCGACGACGCTGCGCACTCCTGTGCGCAAGGAGAAGCAACGCCGCGTGGTGCGTTGAGCGCGGTGCTGGCAGGCGCATAGCGTTTTCACCCACACCGTGAACCGCAAAGAGGCCCAAGAAGTCAACTGCCATAAGGACTTTCCAAGAAAAACAAGCGGTCAACTGCGGTTTTTAGGATCAAGCATCCTCCCGCTGCGAAAGCAGCATGCCCTGCTGCTGCTCCACCGTCTCGCGCACCAGCGTCCAGGTGGCCTGCATGCGCGCCAGGTGCCGCGATTCTTCGGGCATCGACATCCAGAAGGTGCGCGTGAAGCGCGCCACGCCCGGCAGAACGCGCACCAGCTCGGGGTCGCGTTCGGCGATGAAGGCGGGCAGCACCGCCAGGCCGGCGCCGCAGCGCGTGGCCTCGTACTGCGCCAGGATGCTGGTGCTGCGCAGGGCATAGTGCTCGGGCCGGTGCAACTCGCCCAGCAATTGCAGCTCCTTGCTGAACAGCAGGTCGTCGATGTAGCTGATGAAGGTGTGTCCACGCAAGTCCTCGCGCGTGGTGATCGGCCCGTGCGCCTGCAGGTAGCTGCGCGCGGCGTAGAGCTGCAGCACGTAGTCGGTCAGCCGCGTGGCCACCACGGCACCGCGCGCCGGACGCTCCAGCGAGACCACAATGTCGGCCTCGCGGCGCGAGAGGTGCACCAGCCGCGGCAAGGCCAGCAGGTCGATCACCAGCCCGGGGTGCGCCAGGGCAAACTGTGCCAGATGGGGCGCCAGCACTACGGTGCCAAAGCCTTCGGGCGTGCCGATGCGCACCACGCCCGACAATGCGCCCGGCGTGCCCGGTGCGGCGCTCTGCACCGACTGGAAGGCGCTCTCCATGGCCTCGACCTGCGGCAGCAGCTGCCGCCCGGCCTCGGTCAGGCGGTGGCCCCCGGCCTCGCGTGCGAACAGGGCCACATCCATCTGCTTCTCCAGCGCCTGAATGCGCCTTGCCACGGTGGTGTGGTCCACCGCCAGGCGACGCGCCGCGCCCACCAGCGTGCCGGCGCGGGCCAGTTCCAGAAAATAGCGCAGGTTGTCCCAGTCCATGGCGGTCTCCGTGCGGTGGCCCAGCGGCCACCAATGTGCAAAATTGCAAATCTCAGGTACGTTATTGTCTCTTGTGCAAATAATTTCGCACAACCGCTTTGGATCTGTTGATTTTCTTGCCAAAGTTTGCCAAGACGCCTATTCTCGCGGCATGAGCACCATGAATATCTCCCTGCCCGAGGCCCTCAAATCCTTTGTGGACACCCAGGTGGCAGAACGGGGCTACAGCACCAGCAGCGAATACGTGCGCGAGCTGATCCGCGCCGACCAGGATCGCAGCCACCTGCGTGACCTGCTGCTTCAAGGAGCCGCGTCGGCCCCTGGCCCGGTGGCAGACCCGTCGTACTTCGACGCACTGCGGCAACGTGTGCGCACAGGCCCGGCATCGGGTACCAAGGCGTGAAGGCCAAACCTGTCGTTGCGCGTTCCCAGGCCAACGCGGACGTCGAGGCAGCGGTCGACCACTATCTGAGCGAGAACGCCACCGACGCAGCCCTGGGCTTCATCGACGCCCTGGAGCAGGCATATCGGCACATTGGCCAGCACGCTGCCACAGGCTCCCCACGCTACGGTCACGCCCTGGGCATCGCCAACCTGCGCACGTGGCCCCTCACTCGCTACCCTTATCTGGTTTTCTACCGGGAGGCGGCCGACCACATCGATGTCTGGCGCGTCTTGCACACCCGCCGTGACATCCCCGAGCGGATGCGGGAGCTGGGAGACCAGCCTTTGTGATGGGGGGACCGGTCCGGGTTCGTGGGCCGTCAATGTGCAAATTTGCAAATCTCAGGTGCGTTATTGTCTCTTGTGCAGATAATTTCGCACAGCTACCATGCGTGCAGTCGGCAGTGTTGCCGCCCCGTTTTTATTCAGGAGACAAGCCCCATGGATGCATCTACCGCCGTCAAGGCCCCCACCGTCAAGCTGCTGATCGGCGGCCAGTTCGTCGAATCCAAGACCACCGAATGGCGCGACGTGGTCAACCCCGCCACACAGCAGGTGCTGGCCCGCGTGCCGTTTGCCACCGCTGAAGAAATCGACGCTGCCGTGGCCTCGGCCAAGGAAGCCTTCAAGACCTGGAAGAAGACCCCCATCGGCGCCCGCGCCCGCGTCTTCCTCAAGCTCCAGCAGCTCATCCGCGAGAACATGGGCGAACTGGCGGCCATGCTGACCGCCGAACAGGGCAAGACCCTGCCTGACGCCGAAGGCGATGTGTTCCGTGGCCTTGAAGTGGTGGAGCATGCCGCCAGCATCGGCAACCTGCAACTGGGCGAGCTGGCCAACAACGTGACCGGTGGCGTGGACACCTACACCTTGCTGCAGCCCCTGGGCGTGTGCGCAGGCATCACCCCG